>JAGOQT010000198.1 GCA_018007255.1 Phycisphaerae bacterium
GCCTGATCCTCCCGCATGCCGGATATGCCTATTCGGGTCCGTGCGCGGGCAAGGGGCTCTCCGCTGCGGGCAGGGCCTACAAGCGGATCATCGTGATCGGGCCAAGTCACCGGGTCTCTGCGGACGAGGTCTTCTTGACGGCACGGGCCCGGTCCTTCCAGACCCCGCTGGGCTCGATCCCCATAGACGAAGAGGTGGTCGAACGACTGCTCAAGGAGGCCCTGTTCAAGGACATGCCGGCCGCGTTCAGGGGGGAGAACAGCGTGGAGATCCAACTGCCCCTCCTCCAGGTCCACCAGGCCGCAGGGGGGTTCAAGTTGGTCCCGATCCTGGCAGGCCAGTGTTCCCTGGAGACCATCCAACGGGCCGCCGCCGTGCTCCGCACGTGCGTGGACCCCGAGTCCCTGGTCGTGGCCAGCTCCGACTTCACGCACTACGGGCGGTCCTACGGATACGTGCCGTTCAAGGAGGACGTGCCCAGGCGGCTCAGGGACCTCGACATGGGGGCGTTCAAGCACATTGAGGCCCTGGATGCTGGGGGCTTTCTGGGCTATCAAGAGAGGACGGGGGCCACGATCTGCGGGACCGTGCCTGTTGCGCTGCTCCTGTCCATGGTGGACCGGTCGGCCAAGGCCCAACTCGTGGACTACACGACCTCCGGCCAGGTCACGTCGGACTACACCAACTCGGTCAGCTACATGTCCGTGGCCTTCACGGGGACCTGGCCGGCCCAGTCGGCAGGGGCCGGGGCGGCAGCCCAGCTCTCGCCTGCGGATCAGCAGCAGTTGCTGACCATGGCCCGCCGGACCATCGCCTTCTTCCTCCAGCGGCGCAGGGTCCCGTCTCCCTCGGACCTGGGCATCCAGGTCGGGGATGCGCTCAAGGTCCGGCGCGCGGCCTTTGTCACGCTCCACAAGCACGGTCGGCTCCGCGGCTGTATCGGGGAGGTCCTGCCCAGTCAGGCCCTGTTCCAGTCCGTGATCGAGAATGCCGTGAACGCGGCGGTGCACGACCCGCGGTTCAGCCCGGTGGTCCCCTCCGAGTGCAACGATCTGACCATCGAGATCTCGGCCCTGACCGTGCCCAGACCCATTGCCTCAGCGGACGAGATCCGCCTCGGCACGGACGGGGTCATCCTGACCAAGGGCGGGCGATCCGCCCTGTTCCTGCCCCAGGTCGCGCCCGAACAGGGCTGGACCGTGCGGGAGACTCTGGAGAACCTGTGCCTGAAGGCGGGTCTGACTGAGGAGGCCTGGAGGGAGGCAGCCGAGCTCCAGGTCTTCCAGGCCGAGGTGTTCGGCGAGCCATGAGGGTCATGCCGCGCACGCCTGCGGAATGGGCCCGGACCGGTGTGGTCCTGGGCTTCGGGCTCTTTGCCATCGCAGCCCAGGCCCTGCTGTTTCGCGAGTTCGTGACCGGCCTCGAGGGCCACGACATCGCCGTGGGCCTGTTCTTCGCTGCTTGGCTGCTGTGGGTGGCCCTGGGGGCCTGGCTGGGCAGGTGGGTGACCGCCGCATCCCGTCTGTCCCTGCCTCGGCTCGATGCCTTGGCCGGTGTGGCCTGCCTGGCCTATGTCCCTGCCCTGATCCTGGAGTTCGTCCTGATCCTCCATGTCCGCCGGATGGCAGGCGTGGAGTCGTATGTGCTCCTGCCCTTGGGCCCGCTGGTCCTGTGGTCCCTGGTCGTGTGCGCCCCGGTCAGCCTGGTGACCGGGATTGTGTTCCCTGTGCTCTGCACGTGGATGGAGAGACAGACCCCGTGGCCCGTAACGGCCGTGTACGTGATCGAGTCCATCGGGAGCCTGATCGGCGGGCTGGGCGCGACCCTCGTGCCGGCCCTGGGCGGCTCCTCCAGCCTGGTCTTCCTCCTCTTGGTGGCCGTCCTGGGGGCGGGGTCCTTGTGTGCGGTCCTCACGACCACGCCAAGACGGGCCGCATCCGCTGCCCTGGCTGCGGTGCTCCTGGTCGGGTCCTGCGCGGGTCTGGCCTTGCGAGTCGACCGGCCCCTGACCCTGTGGATCCAGAGGGCCAAGTGGTCCCAGCGGCTCCCTGCGCAGGCCTTTGGCGGTGCCTTTGTGACCGCCCAGGCCGAGTACCTGGTGGGCACATACCAGGGCCAGTTCCTCGTCTTGCGCGAGGGCAGCGTGTGCGAGGCCCTGCCGGACCGAGAGGAGGCCGGCAGGATCGCGGCCATGGGGCTGTGCCAGAACACCCAGGCCCAGCGGGTCTTGGTGGTGGGCTCCGCCGTGGGGCTCTGTCAGGCCCTGCTGAAGGCCCAGACCCTTGAGGAGGTGGATTGGTTCCACCCGGATTCGCAGTACATCCGCAGGGTCCGCGACGTGCTCCCGGCAGACCTGCGGATTACGGACCCGCGGTTCACGGCCTTGTCCCGCGACATTCGGGGGCACCTGCAGGCCAACCCCTCCTGCTATGACCTCGTGATCGTGCACCTCCACGGCGTCGGCAGCTCCGGCCTGAACCGGTACACCACCCAGGAGTTCTACGAGCGGGTCAAGGGGTCTCTTCGGCCGGGGGGCCTGATCGTGGTGGCCGTGCCCGGCGGCGAGAACGTCGTGGGTCCGGAACTGGCCTTCCTCGGTGCGTCGGCCCAGAGGACACTGGCCCAGGTCTTCGACCACTCCCTGCTCGTGCCCGGGGACCAGACCCTGCTCCTGGCCTCTGCGACACCGTTGTCCGGCGAGCCTCGCGTGCTCAGGGACCTGTGGGCCGGACTGCCGGGTTCGGCGGAGATCTACCCGGCCGATGCCCTGCTGTCTATCCTGCGGCCGCAGCGAGCCCGACAGGTGCAGGAGGTCTACGACCAGGTCGCTCGGCCGGGCGAGGACCTGGTCAACAGGGATGCGCGGCCCACCACGCATCGGTACGGCCTGCTGTTGGCCGCCCGGCACGGGGGCGTGTCCCTCACGGGCTTGGTCGGCAGGGCGGCCCGCGTCGGGGTGTGGCTCCTGCTGATCCCCCTGGGCGCGGCGGTCGTGTTGCGATGGGTCTACCTGCTCGCGCACCGGTCTCGGTGCCAGGAGGGGAACCTTGCGTCGGGCTCCACGTTCAGCGAGGGCTTCCTGGTCTTCTCTGCGGGGTGGGTCGGCCTGGGTGCGGTGATCGTGCTGATGTCCCTGGTCCAGGCCCGCTTCGGCACCCTGTACCTGGTCGTGGGGCTTGTGTCCGCCCTGTTCATGGCCGGTCTGACCGCGGGTGCGGTGGTCTGCCAGGCCCTGCTGAAGAGGCTCAGGCCCCGCCTGGGGATCGTGGTCACCGTGGTGCTCCACGGGGGACTCCTGGCCGCGGTGGCCACGGAGGCGGTCCCGGGTCTGGTCTCCCAGGCCGGCCGCCCAGCGGCCTTCGTGGCGGCGGGCCGCGGCGGAGGCGCGTACGTTCCCCTGGCCGCCCAACTCCGGGCGCAGGGGGGTCTGGACACCGAGCGCGCGGCCGGTCGTCTGCGGGTCGTCGATCATGCGGGGGCCTGTGCAGGGGGGCTGGTTACGAGCCTGGTCTTGATCCCGCTTGCCGGCATGCAGGCGACCCTGGTCGGATTGGCTGCGATGGTCCTGGCCAACATCCCGATGGAGCTGAGCCGGTCCGTGCTCGCCGGGCCGCTTCGGTGCGCGGATGCCGCCAACCTCCGCCTGACTCGGATCGGGTATGTCCTGTTTTGGATTGCGGCCTCCGTGGCAGCCCTCTCCCATCTGGCCAGTCGACCCGTGCGAATCCCTCTGGACCGGGCAGGGGCCCTGGCCTCTGCAGCCCAGCAGTGGACCGCGGGTGAGGAGGCCACGGCCGAGGTGGTGAACCTGGAGGGCGGGGGTCGGCTGGAGATCCTCACGGTTCGATCGCAGGGTGCGTTGAAGGGCTATGTCTTCCTGTCCGAGGGGCTGGTGCGGGTCTCCGGATACGGAGGGCCCCTGGGCATGGCGATCTACGTGGACCCCCAGGGGACCCTGATCGACCATCGGTTTGTCCGCTCCGCAGAGACGCCCCGCTATGTGTCTCGGCTGTCCTCCTGGCTGGACCGGCTCAAGGGGGGCCGGATCTGGGGCCCCTCTCCGTTGGAGGGCGTTCAGGCCGTGACCGGGGCGACCAGGACCTCCAAGGCCGTACTGGAGATCCTCCGCGGGTCCGGCCAGAGGTTCGCCCGCGAGGTGCTGCGCGTGCAAGGGATCGCCGCGCGGCCCCCGTCTGTGGCCTGGGACACGGGGGGGATCGTGCTGGGGGCGCTTGCAGTGGCCGCGTTGGGGGTCACCCTGCGGGGCGGGTTCTGGACCCGCCTGGCGACCCTGGGCGCGACCGCGGGCCTGGCCGGGTTCTGGCTCAACGCCTCATACTCGACCGATCAGGTCTTCAGATTGCTGACGGGCCGAGTCCCAGGGTCCGGCTTGGTCGCACCGTTCCTCCTGGCCGTGGGCGTACCCCTGCTGCTCTTGCTGTTCGGCAATGTCTACTGCGGCTACCTCTGTCCCTTTGGGGCCCTCCAGGAGCTGCTGGGCCACATCGTGCCCTCCAAGTGGCGGCCGGCCGTGTCCCGCAACGCCCTGCAGAAGGCCAGGTTCGTCAAGTACGTGGTGCTCTTCGTGTGGGTCGTGGCCTTCTTCTTGACGCGGGACGAGGCTGTCAACGGCCGCGACCTCTTGCTCTCGGTCTTTGACCGGCGGGCCTGGGGTCCCTGGCTTGAGCAGGTCTGGACGTCCGGGGCCTGGGTCGTTCTGGCGGCCGCGGGTCTGTTGGCCGCGGGCGTGCTCCTGTTCACCCGGTTCTGGTGCCGATACCTGTGTCCGGCCGGCGCGTTCCTGTCCCTGTTCAACCACACGGCCCTTTTGCGCAGGTGGCTGCCTGCCAAGCGATTCGGGTCTTGCGAGTTCGGTCTGACCGGGGCGGATCACCTGGACTGCATCCACTGCGATCGGTGCCGGTACGGACCTCAGGTCCCCACGCCCAGGCCCAGGTCCGAGGGATCGCGGCCCACTGCCGGGTCCGTGGCCCTCCTGGCCGTGTCCATCGCGTTGGGGATCTGGCTGGTGGCCGGTGTCGTACACCTGCGAAGGCCCTCCCCCCCGTCTCCTGTTGAGGCGCAGTTGCCTCCACCCGTCCAACGCGCGGGCGTGCCGGGCCAGGAGGTGGACGCGGCCCGGCTCCAGGCCCTCATTGAGCAAGGCCGGCTCTCCGACAAGGAGGCCGTGCACTACGAGAGGGTCGAGTAGTGGCGATGCTCGTGGGGATTGACGAGGCCGGCTTCGGCCCCCTATTGGGGCCTTTGGTCGTGTCTGCCGCGGCCTTCTCCGTGCCCGACGATCTGGTGGAGGCCGATCTCTGGCACGTCCTGAGAGGGAGCACGGCCAGGCAGCGCAAGGGGCTCCGCGGGAGGCTCCACATCGCGGACAGCAAGAAGGTCTACACCCGTAAGGCGGGGATCGAGACTCTGGAGCGGTCCGTGCTGTCCGTGCTGAGGGCCGCGGGATCCGTGCCTGGGACCGTGCGCGACCTGCTGCAGGGGCTCGACCCCGCGTGTCTGGACAGGCTGCAGGCCTATCCCTGGCACCGCGACCTGGCCGAGGTCCCCGTGCCCGGCGACGACCCCGGCAAGGTCCTCGCCGCAGCGGTCCTTGCCCGAGACCTGGCCGATCACCGTATGGCGATCTCGTCGATCCGAAGCCGGTGTGTGGATGTGGGCCTGTACAACCGCCTGATCGATGCGGTCCAGAACAAGTCTACGGTCCTGTTCTCCATCACCTGCGGTCTGATCCAGGAGGCCATAGACCGATCCAACGACGAACGGGTGGAGGTCGTGGTGGACCGGCAGGGGGGGAGGATGCGCTATCGCAGCGGCCTGCAGACCATGTTCGAGGGGTTCGACATGGCCGTGCTGTGCGAGGACGATCAGGTCAGCCGCTACCTGCTCACGTCGCGGGGGCGCAACGGCAAACCCGATCGGCAGATCCGGGTGCACTTTGCCGTGGAGGCGGACGGACGATCCCTCCCGGTGTCCCTCGCCTCCCTGGTCAGCAAGTACGTTCGCGAGCTCCTGGTCGCGGGCATGAACCGATACTTCGGCGGCCTGTGTCCCGACCTGAGGCCCACGGCAGGCTACTGGGAAGACGGTCTGCGGTTTCTGCATGACCTGAAGACCCGCAGACCCGACGTCCGGATCGATGAGCGGATGCTGATCCGAAGTCGGTGAGCGCGGCGGCGGGTGATCCGCGCCCCGGTTGTGTTGCCGTGGCCCGATCACTATAATCCACCGATCATGCAATTGAGGCCGAGACAGTCCGCGCAGTCAGGGCCGCTCCAGAGGCAGAGAGTCCGTGTCACGGGTCGCGTCCAGGGCGTCGGGTTCCGGCCTGCAGTGGCCCGTCTGGCCGCGGACTTGGGCCTCACGGGCCTGGTCCGCAACGACGCGGAGGGCGTCACCATCGAGATGCAGGGCCCCCCCTGCGCGGTCGCGGGATTCGCCGCGCGCCTCACCGGGCAGGACAGGCCGCCCCTGGCCAGGATCACGGCCTTGGCGGTGGAGCCCATGTCGGTCGTTCCTGCGGAGGCCCGTTTCGCCATTGTCGCCAGCGACGCGCAGGGCAGCCCCCGCTCCCAGGTCACTGCGGACACGGCCGTGTGCGGGGATTGCCTTTCGGAGATGCGGGACCCTGAGGACTTCAGGCACCGCTACCCCTTCATCAACTGCACGAATTGCGGGCCGCGGTACTCGATCGTCCGGCGGATCCCGTACGACCGGCCCCACACCACGATGTCCGCGTTCTCGATGTGTCCTCGATGCGCGGCCCAGTACCACGACATGCAGGACCGTCGCTTCCACGCACAGCCTGTGGCGTGCCCGGTGTGCGGGCCGCGGGTGTGGCTGGCCGATCGAGAAGGCCGCGAGACACAGTCCGATCCGGGCAAGTCCATTGCCCAGGCCGCCCGGCTGCTCAGGGAGGGCCGGATCGTGGCGATCCAGGGGATCGGCGGGTTCCACCTGGCCGTGGATGCCTTCCAGGACCAGGCAGTCGCGAGGCTTCGGCATCGCAAGGGACGGGACCACAAGCCGTTTGCCTTGATGGCGGCCTCTTTGGAGGAGATCCGCAGCCACGCCCGGGTCGATCCGGCTGCAGAGTCGGTCCTCGCCAGTCCCGAGGCCCCGATTGTGCTGTTGCCCAGGAGGGCGGACTCGCCCATCGCCCGGTCCGTAGCCCCAGGAGTGGGCACATTCGGCTTCATGCTCTGTTACACCCCGCTGCACCACCTCCTGTTCGACGAGGGACCGGCCGTGCTTGTGGCGACCAGCGGCAACGTCTCGGACGAGCCGTTGATCTGTGACCATGCCCGGGCCGTCGAGCGGTTGGGGGCGGTGGCGGATGCCTTCCTGATGCACGACCGGGAGATCTACAGGCAGGTGGATGACTCGATCCTCCATTGCGTGGACGGTCAGCCGGTCCTGCTCCGCAGGGCCAGGGGCTTCGTGCCGGGGCCGATCCTGATGCGGGACCGATGCGACCGGGCTATCCTGGCCGCAGGGGCGGACCTCAAGAACACCTTCTCCCTGGTCAAGGGCGATCAGATCGTGTGCAGCGAACACATCGGCGATCTGGAGCAGGCGGAGGTCTTTCAGCACTACGTGCGGTCCATCGATCACCTGCGCGGCCTCT
>JAGOQT010000199.1 GCA_018007255.1 Phycisphaerae bacterium
CCATGAGGTCCTCTTCCTTGGCCGACGAGGTGCCGACCGTGATCAGGCCCCTCTTGGCGAACATCCAGCCCACGCATCCGGCCGCTCCCATGGACCCGCCGTGGCGTTCGAAGATCTTCTTCATCTCCGGGGCGGTCCGATGGCGGTTGTCCGTCAGGACCTCGACCATGATCGCCACGCCGCCCGGCCCGTATCCCTCGTACAGGATCTCCTCATAGCTCTCGCCCGCCAGCTCTCCGGTGCCCTTCTTGACGGCCTTCTCGATTGTGTCTTTGGGCATGTTTGCGGCCTTGGCCTTGTCGATGGCGTACCGCAGGGAGAGATTGGCCCCGGGGTCTCCTCCGCCTCGCCGCGCAGCCATGATGATGATCTTGGCCAGCTTGCTCCAGACCTTGCCCCTCTTGGCATCGTTGGCCGCCTTCTTGTGTTTGATGCCTGCCCAATGCGAATGACCGGACATGGGAACTCCTCTTGTCCAATACCTGGTTGACTGTGTCTGAAACGAACGGAAAGAGTATACCCCCCCTTGGGCCGGGGGCAAGTCCATCTTGCCGCCAGGCCGCTCGATCGCCCGTGCGGCAGGGTGGCCTCCTGGACGGGTTGGGCGGGCTGGTGGAGGGCCCCGCGGGATCGAGCCGGGGCGTCTGGGCCCTTTCCAAAAAAAATCTTGTATGTATGCTCAAATGAGCATATACTAGGTGCGACTACACAGAAGGATGTGGACCATGGAGCCGTTGACCGAGAAGCAGCAGGCCGTCTTGAGGTTTGTGGAGGCGCGACTGGCGGATCAGGACCCGCCAAGCCAGAGGGAGATCGCCCGGCATCTGGGCCTGACCCAAACAGCGGTTCGTCAGCGGGTCGGATACCTCAAGGGCAAGGGGTATCTCCTCGATTCAGGGGGCCACAGGGGGCTTCGGCTCTCCGATGCCTATAGGGACCAGGCCGGGCGGAGACAGGGGATTCCCATTGTGGGCAGGGTGGCTGCAGGGCGCCCGATCCTGGCCGAGGAACACATTGAGGGCTATCTCCGTCTCCAGGAGGTCTTGGGTGCAGGGGAGGGGGTGTTCTCCCTGAAGGTGACCGGCGACAGCATGATCGACGATGGGATCTTGGATGGGGATTATGTCTTGGTGCACCCTGCTGAGACGATTGAGAATGGGCGTATCGGCGTGGTCTTGGTGGAGGATGAGGTGACCGTCAAACGGGTCTATCGCCAGAGGGGCCGGGTTGTGCTCAAGCCGGCCAATCAACAGGCAGGGTACGAGCCCATGTCCTTCAGACCCTCGGACGGCAGACTCCGCATCGTCGGCCGGGTGATTGGCTGTATCCGAACCCAGATCAGATAGAGTTCATCTCGAGTTGACCGATTCGTCAAGACCTACACGAAGGTGCGGGGGCTTGGAGTATGCGCATACCCCTATTGGCCTGCCGGAGTTTCTACAGCCTGCTCAGGGGTGCGGTGTCCGTGGAGCGATGGATTCGCAGGGCCTCTGAGGCGGGGTATGGGTGCGTGGCCTTGGCGGATGTGAATACCTTGGCAGGGGCCGTGGACTTCTGGAAGACCTCGCAAAGGGCGGGGATCAAGCCGATCCTCGGGGCCGAGATCCTGACCCAGGGCCGGTCCGTGGTCGTGCTTGTGGAGGACCGCACCGGATACCGCCACCTGTGCAGGCTCCTCACGGCCCTGCACCTGGACACCGGGTTTGGCCTGGTCGAGCAACTGAAGGCCCATCATGAGGGCCTGATCTGTCTGTGTCATCAGCCCGGCCTGGTCGTCCCTCTGGCGGGCGTGTTTCCCAGGGATTCGCTGTATGTCCCGCCCGGCCTGTGGGCCCGGATGAGTCCGGTCGATCGACAGGCCGTTCAGCCCCTGGCCTGCATGAAGGCCAGGTCCCTGGAGGAGGGCGACGGGGTTGTGGTCAAGCTCCTGAACACGATCCGCCGGCTCAGCGGAGATCCGGGGCCCCAAGAGGTGGACGACAAGGACTCCATCCTGATCCCGGAGCCTGAGTTGAGGCAGGCGTTTGCCGACTGCCCCGCAGCGGTCCGCCATGCCCAGAGACTGGTCGAGCGTTGCGGGTTTGACCTCTTGGACGCAGGGCCGATCCTGCCCAAGGCCCAGGTCCCCCCGGGCCTCGGTGCGGACCGGCACCTGGCCCGGCTGTGTCATGTGGGCCTGGCCCGGCGGTACCGGCCCGTCCCCAAGGAGGTGGTCCAACGCCTGGAGACGGAGTTGGCGACCATCCGGGCCAACGGGTTCAGCGACTACTTCCTCCTCGTACAGGAGATCGTGGCGTTCGCCAAGCGGAGCCGGATCCCTGTGGAGGTGAGGGGGTCTGCCGCGGGGTCCCTGGTCTCCCATGTGTTGGGGTTCACCCGGGTCTGCCCTGTAGAGAACAGGCTCTACTTTGAGCGGTTCATGAACCCCGGGCGTACGGACTGTCCGGATATCGACATCGATCTGTGTTGGAGGCGCAGGGACGAGGTCATCCGGTTCTGCTTCGATCGCTGGGGAGTGGATCACGTGGCCATGGTCTGCGCGATCCAGCGGTACCGTCGCAGGGGGGCGATTCGGGATGTAGGCAGGGCCTTGGGGTTGCCCATGCAGGAGGTCGATCGGCTGGCCGGGGGCACGGGAGGCCAAGGCCTGGTGCAGGACCTGGCCGGGCGGCTGATCGGGATCCCGCGGCACATGGGGGTCCACTGCGGCGGGATCGTGGTCACGCCCTGTCCGGTCACCGAGATCGCCCCGCTTCAGTGGGCGGCCAAGGGGGTGACCTGCCTCCACTACGACAAGGACGCAGCCGAGGCCGTGGGGCTGGTCAAGATCGATCTCTTGGGCAACCGCGCGCTCTCCACGATCCATGAGGCCGTACAGGGGGTCAGACAGCAGGGGGTCCCCCTGGACATCGAAACGGCCGCGGTTCCATCGGATCCCCGGACCAGCCGGATGTTAACCGCCGGGGATGCCCTCGGGGTCTTTCAGAGCGAGTCCCCCGGGATGCGGCAGTTGTTGCGGGGTCTGCAGGTCAAGACCAAGAAGGACCTGGCCGTGGCCCTGTCCTTGATCCGGCCTGGCCCCGCGTCCGGGGGCATGAAGGCGGAGTTCATCCGCCGTCATGTGCACCACGGCCCCTTCCAGGCCCTGCACCCCAAGCTGGAGGCGCTGCTGGCCGACACCCACGGGGTCCTGTTGTATCAAGAGGACGTGATGCGGATCGCCGTGGAGCTGGCGGGCTACACGGTGGCCGAGGCCGATCGATTCCGTTCGGAGGTCTCCAAGAAGGTCTCCGCCCCTCGGGTCCAGGCCCAGTATGTGGACTTCGTGTACGGCCGGGCGGACCAGGCCGGGATCGATCGGCAGACCGCAGAGCGGGTCTGGGATGAGATCCTGCGGTTCGCCGCCTATTCCTACTGCAAGGCCCACGCCACGGTCTACGCCAACCTGGCCTGGCAGACGGCCTTTCTGAAGGCCCACTATGCGCAGGCCTTCTACTGCTCCTTGTTCAACAACCATCACGGGATGTATCCCCTCCGGGTGTACGTGTGGGACGCCAAGCGGCACGGCCTGACCATCCTGCCGCCCCACGTGGGCCTCAGTGGCGTGGAGTGGACCTTGGAGGGGAAGGGCATTCGGGCCGGCCTCCAGATCGTCAAGGGCCTTGGGTACGACACCCTCCGGCCGCTCCTGGGCGAGAGGGAGGCCAGGCCCTTCCAGGACCTGGACGACCTCCGCAGGAGGGTTCCTTTCCACAAGGGCCAGTTGGAGGCCTTGATCGCCCTGGGCGCCTGTGACGGGCTGGGGCCGACCCGAACGGCGATGTTGGACCAGCTACGCTCTGCGCCGGACGATCCCCGCCAGGCGATGCTCTTCGATGCATGGGGTCCGCCCAGGGCGCCCGCCGCGCAGGACTGGGGTCCGTTGGAGCGGCTCAGTGCGGAGCTGGCCATCACGGGGATCCCCTTCAGCATCCACCCGGAACAACTCCTCCAGACCCGGCACACGCCTGCCGCGAGGCTGGCCGAGTGGATCCGCAGGGAGGTCACTGTGGCGGGCTTCATCGCCGCCGCCCGCAGGGCCAGGACCCAGGACGGCCGAATCATGGGCTTTGTGACCTTGGAGGACTCCACGGGGCTGGCGGAGGTCAGTTTCTTTCCGGACAAGATGTATGCGTACAAGGCCCTCTGCTGCTGCCCGGGCCCTGTGTGGGTCCGGGGCAGGGTCACCGAGCACCTGTCCTCCCTTACCGTGGAAGGGACCCAGTCCGGACGGGCCGCGTAGGACCGGCCTCAGGACCGGGGCGCCCGCCGGATCTGCTCCACAACGGCGTCGGCCATCTGGCTGGTGCCCACAGCGGTCCGGTCGTCCGGGGTGGGCTTCAGGTCGTAGGTCACGGCCTTGCCCTCTGCGATGACCGAGGCCACGGCCCCCTCCAGGCGTCGGGCCTCCTGGACCATCCCCAGGTGGTGGAGCATCAGGGCGCCGCTCAGGATCAGGGCCGTGGGGTTGACCTTGTTGAGCCCCTTGTACTTGGGGGCGCTGCCGTGGGTGGCCTCGAAGACCGCGCACTGGTCCCCGATATTCGCGCCCGGGGCCACGCCCAGGCCGCCGACCAGACCCGCACACAGGTCGCTGAGGATGTCGCCGTACAGGTTCGGCAGCACGAGCACGTCGTAGAGGTGGGGCTTCTGGATCAACTGCATGCACATGTTGTCCACGATCCGGTCCTCGAACGCGATATCCGGGTACCTGGAGGCCACCTGGCGGCTGACCTCCAGCCAGAGGCCGTCCGTGTGCTTCATGATGTTCGCCTTGTGCACACTCGTGACCTTCTTGCGCCCCTGGGCGCGGGCGTACTCGAACGCGAACCGGACGATCCGCTCCGTGGCCGCCACGGAGATGGGCTTGATGCTGATGCCCGAGTCCGGCCTGATCGGCCGCTTGGCGTGGGCATTCAGCCAGCGGATCAGCTCCGCGCAGTCGTCGGAGCCCTTCTGGAACTCGATGCCCGCGTACAGGTCCTCGGTGTTCTCCCGCACCAGGACCAGATCAATATCTTGGTAGGCGCTCCGGACGCCCCGGTAGCTCTTGCAGGGCCGCAGGCAAGCGTACAGGTCGAAGTGCTGCCTGAGGTGCACATTGAGGCTTCGGTACCCCAAGCCGACCGGGGTGGTGATCGGGGCCTTGAGGGCGATGCGGTTGGCGGCCACCGAGGCCAGGGTCGCGTCCGGCAGGGGGGTGCCGGTCCTGGCCATCACGTCCACGCCCGCCTCGCACACCTCCCATTCGATGGGGGCGCCCGTGGCGTCGATGCAGCGGCGGGCAGCCTCCGCCAGTTCGGGACCTGTGCCGTCACCCAAGATCAGAGTTGCCTTGCGCATCCTGTTCAGCTCCTGCCATGCCACCTTCATGTTCCTGGACGGTTCAAAGCCCACCCACTATAATGCCCCGGCCGGGGAATGCAACGGGCCCCCGGCCGGTCGGGAACGGGGTAATTGGGAAAAAAAGGGTTTGACAGGGGGCCCGGCCTGACTAAAATAGTAGTTTTTCCGTGCAGTGCGAAAGAGAGTGTGTCTATGAAGAGCTTCATGGCCAAAAAGGGCCAGGTAGAGCAGAAGTGGTTGCTTGTCGACGCAGAAGACATGGTCTTGGGCCGCATGGCCTCGCGGATCGCCCACATCCTCATGGGCAAGCACAAGACCTGCTACACGCCGCACGTGGACACAGGCGACTTCGTCGTGGTCATCAATGCCGGGAAGGTGAAGCTGACCGGCAAGAAGGCCGAGCAGAAGGTCTACGAGTCCTACAGCCGCTACCCGGGCGGCCACAAGGCCGTCAGCTACGCCGAGATGATCCGGACCAAGCCGGAGAAGCTGGTGGAGGTTGCGGTCAGGCGGATGTTGCCCACCACAGGACTGGCTCGGCACATGCTCAAGAAGCTCAAGGTGTACCGGGGTCCGGAGCACCAGCATCAGGCCCAGAGGCCTGTCAAGATTGATCTGATCCCATCCAGGAACTAGGGTAGAGTATGGTAGAGACACTGAATATCGGGCCCATCCCGATCGCTCCCCAGCCGGTTGCACCGTCCACGAAGAAGGACCCGGACAAGGGCGGCTATTGGTGGGGTACGGGCCGGCGCAAGAGTGCGGTGGCCAGGGTCCGGATCCGGCTGGGCGAGGGCAGGTTCCTGATCAACAAGAAGGACCTCGAGAGCTACTTCAGGCGGGACCAGGACAGGCTGTCGGTCGTGGCGCCCCTGAAGGCCGTGCAGGCCGACAAGCGATTCGACGTGTTCATCAATGTCCAGGGGGGCGGCACGACCGGCCAGGCCGGGGCCTCCATGCTGGGGATCGCCCGGGCCCTGAAGAACTACGACGGCAGCTTCCTGCAGTCCCTGCGGGACGGCGGGTACCTAACCCGTGACCCGAGGATGGTGGAGCGCAAGAAGCCGGGCCTCAAGAAGGCCCGAAGGCGGTTCCAGTTCTCCAAGCGGTGAGGCTGGCCATGGGCAGTTCTCACAGCCGCCGGCAGTCTCGGCGGCTTTTTTTGTAGGGAGTCTCATATGGTGAAGGTCGCCATCATCGGCGCAAGCGGGTACACAGGGGCCGACTCGATCGAGATCCTCCTCCGCCATCCCAAGGCCAGGCTGACCTACCTGACGGCCCTGCCCGAGGAGTGCGGCCCGGCCGCAGAGGTCTTCGGCCAGTTCAAGGGCCGGTGCGACCTGGCGATCGAGCCCCTGGACCTGGACAAGCTGGCGGACAAGGCGGACGTGGCCCTGTGCTGCCTGCCCCACAAGGTCTCCATGGGCTTTGTGCCCAAGCTCCTCCGCGCGGGCCTCAAGGTGGTGGACTTCTCCGCGGACTACCGGATCCGGGACGTGGCGGTCTACGAGAAGTACTACCAGCCCCACACGGACACCGAGAACCTCAAGAAGGCCGTGTACGGCCTGCCGGAGCTGTTCCGCGAACAGATCCGGGGCAGGGACCTCGTGGCCAACCCGGGGTGCTTTCCCACCGCGGCCCTCCTGGCCGTGGCCCCTGCCCTGAGAGAGGGCCTGGTCGAGCTCTCCAGGGGCCTGATCGTCAACTCCGTCACCGGGGTCAGCGGCGGGGGCAAGAACCCCTCCGTCAAGTTCCACTTCCCCAACATGAACGAGAACCTCTTCGCCTACGGGATCGGCACGCACCGCCACACGCCCGAGATGGAGCAGGTCGCCGGCGAGGTGGCGGGCCGTCCCGTGCAGATCCTGTTCCAGCCGCACGCCGGACCGTTTGACCGGGGGATCCTCTCCAGCGTGTACATGGAGCCCAAGAAGGCTGTGGAGGCCAAGGCCCTCCTGGGCCTGTATCAGGACTTCTACAAGGGCGAGCGGTTCGTCCAGGTCTGCAAGGCAAGCCCCAATCTCAAGGACGTGGCCAGGACCAACTACTGCCACCTGTTCCCTGCCGTGGTCAAGGGCCGGATCGTGGTCTTCTCCGCGATCGACAACCTGGTCAAGGGCGCGGCGGGTCAGGCCATTCAGAACATGAACATCCTATTCGGGCTCGACGAGGCCATGGGCCATCTGGAAGTCATCCGTCCGCGCGTGGGCCACACCTTTCACTTAGGCGGCGTGCTGGCCATCGAGACGCCCAATCCG
>JAGOQT010000200.1 GCA_018007255.1 Phycisphaerae bacterium
CCATGACCATGTGGGTGCAGCCCGCCTCCACCATCTCCTTCTGCAGGCGGGCCATGGCCAGGCTGTCGGGGGTGGTCAGGTCCGCGGCAACGGCCCTGGCCCCCGTGTCGTAGGTCACGGTCCCCAGCAGCCCGCACCGCAGCCCTGCCTGGGCCAGGCAAGACCGGACCAAGTACGTCACCGTGGTCTTGCCGTTGGTTCCGGTCACCGCGAGGTTCACGAGTTTCGAGGCCGGATTCCCACAGCTCGCCTGGGCCAGGACCGCGGCGGCCTTGGCGGAGTCGGGCACGACCACGACCTCCAGGCCCCTCTGGATCGATGCGGGCCGCTCTTGGCAGACCACGTAGGCCGCGCCGCGGGCTGCGGCCTGGGCGATGTACAGATGGCCGTCCTGATTCGCACCCTTCACGGCCACGAACACGTCCCCGGGCCGGACCGCCCTGGAGTCCACGCACACGGCCGGGGGGCGCGCGGACGCAAAGACCTCCAGCACCTGATTAAGCGTCATATCCTTGTTCGACCTCCTTGGATCGCGACATTCTACGGACTGGAGCCTCCGCGTGCAACCGGAAGCCGCAGGCCGGCATCAGGCTTACTCGGCGGCGCCCAACGCGAACGACAACAAGAGGATACCCAGGACCACTGCGGTGATCAGCGTGAAGAGGCGGTCGCCCTGCTGGACGAAGGCCACGATCGAGACCGCTACGCGGAGCACCGGGGTGGCGATCAGCAGGAGCAGGCCCAGGGCGACCACGGCCTGGCCCTGCAGGTCACGCAGGCCCTTCAGGACATCGGACAGCGTGTGGGGAAACGCCCGACTGGGGTGTGTCAGTCGAAGCATCGCCTCCGGAGACGAGACGTACTCGGGGTGGTGGACGAAGCTCAGTAACGTACCCAGGACGATGAGGGTCAGACTGAGAACCGTGCCGGTCCGAAGCACGCGACTGATGAGGACCTCCGTGCGCTGGACACGGTCTTCAGGGCTCGGTCCTCGTGAAGCCATGGGCCTGGGCTGACGGATCACGGACGCAGTCCTTTCACGAACATCTCTATAGATACGTAGAGCAGGACTGCCACAAAGACGATGCGGATCACGGTGCCATGCAGCCGGCCCAGTAGACGCGAACCCAGGACTGCACCGACCAAGACCCCGGCCGCTACAGGGCCAGCAACGAAGGGATCGATGTGCCCCCGCATGAAATACACCCCTGCGCTGGCCGCCGCCGTGACCCCAATCATGAAGTTGCTGGTGGCCGTCGAGACCTTGATGGGCAGACCCATGGCCAGATCCATGGCCGGGACCTTGAGCGAGCCGGAGCCGATGCCCAGAAGCCCGCTCATCACTCCGGCTACGTACATGAGGGCCAAGCCCACGCGGGTCCCCGTCACCCGATACGCGACCTCGCGGCCCAAGGCCTGGTCGTAGTAGCTGCTGTGCAGGCGGAGTGCGTCCGCCCAGGGCGCCGGCCTGTCGCACTCGGTAGGCGGCTGGCGCCGACGACGGAGCATCATCAGGGCCGAATATCCCATGATCAGGCCAAAGAGGACATACAGCCAGCGCCCCTCGATCAGTCCGGCCACATAGGCCCCCGTGAGGGCGCCCAGGGCGGTGGCCACCTCCAGGACCATGGCCACGCGGAGATTCGTCATCCGCTCCAGCACATAGGCGGCGGCAGCCCCGCTCGAAGTGGCAATGACCGACACAATGGAGGCGCCTATGGCATAGCGGATGTCTATCCCCAACAGCAGGGTAAGGCCTGGAATCACGATGATCCCCCCGCCCAGGCCGAGCAGTGCCCCCAAGAGACCTGCTGCCACGGACATGCCGAAACATATCAATACGAACTCAAGTGGAGTCATGATTTGAATCACCCTACCCGAACAGCTCGCTGAACGCCTTGTCGATGTCACCCTGTTCGCACAGGGCCTGGCCAACCAGGACCGCGGTTGCGCCGGCGGCCTTCATCCTCTGGACGTCGGCCCTTGTCCGGATGCCGCTCTCCGCCACCAGGCCGTCCGGATCCTCGACGAGGCCAGCCAGCCGGGGCGTGGTGTTCATGTCTACCTCCAGTGTGGCCAGGCTGCGATTGTTGATCCCCAGGACGCTGAAGCCCCCCTGGGGGAACCCGATCATACTGCGGACCTGCATCAACACGTCCGCCTCGTGCACCTCCAACAGGACCGTCAAGGTCAGTTGGCTGGCCAGGATGAGCAGATCGCTCAACTGGCCGACCTTCAAGGCCTCGGCGATGAGCAGGATCGCGTCCGCGCCGGCCACCCTGGCCTCATAGACCTGGTACGGGTCCAGGATGAAGTCCTTGCGGAGGACGGGGACCGAGACGGCCTGCCGGACCGCGGTCAGGTACTCCAGCCTGCCCTGGAAGTACTTCTCATCCGTGAGCACGCTGATCGCATCCGCGCCGCACTGCTCGTAGGTCCTGGCGATGGCCACGGGATCGAAGTCCTCGCGGATCAGGCCCGCGGACGGCGAGGCCCGCTTGACCTCCGCGACGACGTTGATGCCCCGCGCATGGGGCTTGGTCACGGCCTTGTAGAAGTTGCGGCACCGGGGCAGTCCGGCCGCCTGGGCCTGCAGGCGATCCTGCGGCACCCGGGCCTTGCTCTGCTCGACCTCCACACGCTTGTCCGCCAGGATCCTGTCCAGCACGTTTGCCATTCGGGCTCGCGGCCTCTGCCTTCCAGCCGTACCTCCTCTTCCGACTCCCTACGCCTTGCTCAGGTGGACAAAGGCCATGCGCAGGTCGTACAGCGTGTCCTCGAACAGCTTGGCCTCCTCCGGAGAGAGGTTGCCCTTGGTCTTCTGCTCCAGCACGGCCAGCATATCGATGTTGTACTTGGCGGCCTCCAGGTCCGGCGGGGCCTCGGGCTCGCCCTTGACGCGGATCAGCCCCAGGGCAAGGAAGGCCTGGGTGGCCAGCATGCTCACGAGGCTGGGCAGATCGGCCTCGGGCAGGGGACCCCTCTGCGAACGGTCCTTGCCCTCGCCCTTCTCCTTCTCGCCCTTCTCCTTCTCGGCCAGGACCTCCTTCTCGGCCTGGGCCTCCTTCTTCCAGTCGTCGTCGATGATCAGCTTCTTGTCTTGGTTCTCTGCCATGTCACGTCTCCAGACCACCGCCGGCTATCCGCGGTACCTCTTGGTGTCGCGGTCCATCTCGCGCCGCTGGTCGCGATTCCTGATGGTGTCGCGCTTGTCGTATTGGCGTTTGCCCTTGGCCAGGGCCAATTCGGCCTTGGCCAGTCCCCGCGGGCTGAAGTAGATCTTCAGGGGCACCAGCGTGAAACCCCTCTGCTCGAGCTTGGACCGGATCTTGCGGAGTTCGGCCTTGTGGAGCAGGAGCTTGCGTTTGCGGCCCGGATCATGGTTGTTCATGCCGGCCTGCTCGTACTGGGCGATCTTGGCCCCCACCAGCCAGCACTCCTCACCCTCGATCCGGGCGTACGATCCGTCCAGGTCCGCCTGGGCCCCTCGCAGGGACTTGACCTCGCTGCCGGTCAGGGAGATCCCGGCCTCGAACCGCTCGGTCAGCTCGAAGTTGTGAAAGGCCTTCTTGTTGACCGTGGAAGGCGGTTGCTTGGGGGTATCCTTCTTGGCCTTGGCCATGGCCGCATCTTAGCCGCACCGTGCCCGGTTGGCAAGGCCGCCGGCCCTGGAGCAGGCATGGTCCGGCCTTGAACGCGACCGCACCACAGGTAGAATGGAGTGGACCTATGCGAAAGGGGACCTCCAAGATCCGTCAGGCCGCAGCCGTCGTGGCCGTCGTGGCGATTGGGGTGTTGGCTGGTCATCTGAGCCACGCGACCCTCGCCAAGGCCGGTGTCCTGGACTGGCTCAAGGCCTCGATCAGGAGTGCCCGACTCAAGAAGGATCTGGAGTCCAGGACCCTGATGACCCCGTCCCAGTCCGAGCACGGATTCCCGCCCGAGGCCTTTGTGCTCCTTACCTCCATGGCCAGACACGCCCACCACACCAGCACGGAGGGCCTGGCGGTGGGCTTTGCGGTGGGCGACGGGACCCTTGTCTTGACCGCCGCACACTGCGAGAGGTCAGTCAGCCAGCCCCGCTCCAAGGGGATCGTGGCCGAGCGCTTCGTCTTCAGCCCCTACTACGGGGACCTGTTCGACTTCGAGGTCGTGGCCACAGACAACGAGGCCGACATCGCCGTGCTGAGGCCTGCGTGGAAGACCCACCCCGCCCTGCGCATCGGCACGGACCAGGACCTGGAGGAGGCCGACCAAGTCTTCGTGTGCGGCCGGCGCATGGAAGACACGGACCTGCTCGTGAAGGAGCAGGGGCTCCTGGAGGTCTCGCCGGACCGGTACCCCATAGTCCGCATGGAGCAGCTCTCGGTGCTGAAGGGATACCGAGGGGCAGGCCCCGGCAACGAGGTCGTCCTGGGATCAGCCCGGTATGTGCTGCCGGGCTGGAGCGGGTCCGCCTTCATCCGGCCGGAGAACGGGGCGGTGGTGGGGCTGCTCACCCAGCACAACATCAGGAAGACCCAGGGTCTGACCACAGGGCATCCTGTGTTTGGCTGCTCGGTCCGTTCCATCAGGGCCCTCCTCGAACGGCACCACCTGCGAGAGACCGCAGAGACGGCCCCCCCTGCGCTGACCCCGATTCCCGATGCCAACGAGGCCTTTGCCCTTGCACTGGGGTGGTTCAGGGGACTGCGTACGAACGACCCCAACGCAGCGAAGGACTACATCCAGGGGTTCACCGCGATGCGGCCGCAGTCCGTGATCGGCCATCGGCTGGCCGGAGAGACCTCTCGCGGGCTGGGTGAGGCACGGAGACAGGCGTTCCAGCATGCGATCGACCTGGCCCCGTCTGATGCCCGCTCCTATGCTGCCTATGGCTGGCACCTGGCCCAAGGCGGTCCGCCGGGGCAGGCCCTCGCCCAGACGGAGAAGGCCCTTGCCCTGGACCCCAACAACGCTACGGCCCTGCTGACCCTACTGACCATTACGGATGTCACCGATAGGCCCAGCCGGATGGAGGCAGCGATCAGGCCCAGACGGATGGACGCAGCGACCCGACTGATCCGGATCAGCCCGGACAGTCCTCTCTGTTGGTTCCACTACAGCGGGGAGCTCTACACCGCAGGACGGTACCAGGAGTCCCTTGCAGCCGGAGAGAAGGCCGCGGGCCTGGATCCGAACGGACCCTTCCGGCGTCCCTTGGGCAGGGCCTTGGCCAAGTTGAATCGCCTGGATGAGGCCGAGGTCCAGTTCCAGAAGATGACCGAGTTGTGCGGTTGCCAGGGGTGCTGGACCGAGTACGCGGACTTCCTGATCGACCACCGCTCAGCCGACCCGAACGCCCTGCAACGCGCTGGGCAGGCCGCAGCAGAGGCCGAGCAGGCCAAGACAGGCAGGATCTCTGCGGCCAGCCGGCGGGCCTTGCACACCAAGCTGGAGATGGCCAGGATCAGGCTCCAGGCCAGGTCGTCCGTGCAGGACGCCGAGCGAATGACCCGCGACTGGATTGGGCGCGACCCCAACGAAGGATACCCCTGGTGGACACTGGCCGACCTGCTGCGGACCCAGGGTCGATTCCACGAGGCCGTGGAGGCCGCACAGAGGGCCGTGGATCTGGACCCCAACCGGACCCGCAGCTTCGAACCCCGCTTGGCCAACTGCCTGGCCAAGGCAGACCGGCTCGAGCAGGCGGAGGAGACCTACCAAGAGATGCTCGCGGATCATCCCGACCGGGCCCTCTACTGGTTCTGGTACGCGGAGTACCTCGTGGATCATCGGCCCGAACGTGTGGTGGAGGCCCGCCAGGCCCTGGACAGGGCCTGCGATCCCAACTCCCCCATGCCGGCCGACCCCAATGACCTGGCACGACTGCGCCGGCGGCTCACAGGCCGGGGCGGACAGTGAGGCAGGGGCCGTCCCCCGCGCACTGCGCTGCGCGAGGATCACCTGTGCCGCGAGAGCAGATCCAGCAGCTTCCTGTCCAGTTTGTGGCCGTGCCAATCCTGGTAGTCGACGTCCGCCCTGCCTGAGTCCAGGACACCGAAATCGCCCCGGAAGTTCCAGAGGGCATAGCCGATGCTGTTATCGGAGAGGATGTCCAAGACATCCCCGAACCAGGCCAGAAAGACCGCGTGCGGCGTCCTGTTCCAGCACCCGCACTCGCCGCAGTGCACGCCCACGCCCTGCCTCGCAAGGTTGATCCAGGGGGCATAGTAGGCCTCCAGCCTGGACCGGTCCCAGGACTCATCCCCGGTCTTGCCCGGGTACACCGGCACAGGCAGGCCGTCCACGTCCTTGAAGGCCCAGGGGGCCTTGTAGTGCGAGATGATCCCGGGGTGGTAGCCGCGACAACTCTGGGCGATGTGCAGATCCACCAGCTCCGGGACCACGGAGCTGCCCACGTCATTGCCGTCTGCGATGATCAGGGCGTTCGGATTGGCCGCGCGGATGGCCTTGCATGCGGCCTCGGCCACGCGCCGATACACCGGACCTGGCACTGGGCCCCGCCTGGAGTGTTGGTCGTTCATGTCCTCCCGCATGCTCGGCTCATTGACCAGGTCGAAGCTGATCCGCGAGGCCGGCGTGTCCTTGAAGCGCCGGGCCCACATGCCCCAGTGGAAACAGAAGGCCTCCAAGGCCTCGGGGTCCCTCCAGAGGTTGAACGGCTCCTCGAACCCGGCGTTCACGCAGTACCCCGGGGCCCGGTGCAGATTCAGGCTCACGTGCAGGCCGTACTTGTGGGCCATGGCCACCAGGGCCTCGATCTCCTCCAGGGTCTGCTCCCGGATGCGGACCATGTCTTCCGGCCGGATCGGCTTGGACCTGTCGAAATCGACCCAACGGGGATAGGCCATGGGCAGGCGGATAAAGTCGAAGCCCCAGTCCGACATCCACCTCAGGTCGTCCTCTGTGGTCTTGTCCGGGTCCGGCCCTTGCACGGGGTCGGGTGAGAACCAGTCCAGGAGGTTGAACCCCCGCCAGCGGGGGATCGCGGTCTGGGCAGGTCCGGCCTTGCCCGCAGCGACCGCAAAGGACCCTGACATCCCCAGCGCGGCCGCACCCATGCCCGCCGCCTTGAGGAACCCGCGCCGATGGATCCGGTCATCACCCATGCGAAGCACCCCTCTTGTACGCCTCCAGCGCAGCAGGAAACGGCCCCAGGGCCCTCTCCAGGATGCCCAGACTGTAGGCAATCACCAGGCCGTAGTTGGTGACCGGCACCCCCTGCTGCCTGCACCGCAGGATCCGGCTGAGGACCTCCCTGCGGTTCGTCACGCAGGCCCCGCAGTGGATCACCAGCCGATAGGCCGTCAGGTCCGCTGGGAAGTCGTGCCCCTGCACCGTGTCCCAGACCAGCTCCCCTCCCACGACCCGGGTCAGCCACTGCGGGATCTTGACCCTGCCGATGTCGTCTTCGATCGGGTGATGGGAGCACGACTCGGCCACCAGGATGCGGTCGCCGGGCCTGAGCGTGTCCACCACCAG
>JAGOQT010000201.1 GCA_018007255.1 Phycisphaerae bacterium
CGAGTCCTCGTCGAACTCCACCACGCCCGCGTTGTCCGAGAAGACCGAGATGCACCACGGCTTGGCCAGGTCGTGCGTGGCCTTGAACACGGTCTCCTTGAGGAGGTTGTCGAAGTGCACGGGCTGGCCGTCCAGGGTCATGTCCACGGAGCTCTTGAGGGTCTTGTGCACGCAGTGCTCGCTCCAGGTCTGGGCCACGCTCTCCAGCTCCACGTCCGTGGGCTCCCGGCCCTGGTCGCGGAAGTACCGCTGGATGGTCTGCATCTCCACCAGACTCAGGAACAGGTCCTTCTGCTTGCTGAGGGCCACGAGCTGCTCGTCGCTCAGGTCGCGGATGGGCCAATGCACCAGGTTCAGCGCATAGGGCGCAAGGTGAGGGCTGGGCGGCTCGGCCTGGTCCCCGATCAGACAGACCTCGATACAGTCGTTGGCCAAGACCCGCTTGGCGATCACGTCTATGGCCTTTGCGCTCACATCGCCCAGGAGGACGACCTTCCTGGCGGTCCGCACGACCTCGGCCTTGCCCCCCATGTCCGCGATCGCGGACATCACCGACTCGGCCACCGGGTCCGTGACCCCGCTCTTGAGGTGCACCTCGATCAACGTGGCCTTGGCCAGTCCTGCAGGGGCCTTGCTCCGGCCCAGGTAGAACTCCTCACAGACCGGATCCGCCAGGAGCTCCGCGCCCAGCCTCCTCGCGAAGTCCTTGTCGAAGTCCGCCTCGATGAGATAGACCTTGGCCGACTGCACGGCCTCGACGCCCCGCACGCCCGCCTCGCGGATCTGGTCCAGCACCTTGTTGCCGTGGACATCCGCAAAACCCGGCCTGTTGAAGACCTCGAATCGCCACTGTGTCACGCCCGTGGTCCCTTCCTTTGAGCCCCTCGATCGATCATCGCCTGCCCCTTGTCCCTGGGCCTGTCCGGACCGTGCCCGGCGCGGCCCGGACCGCGCGATGGGGTGGCCTGTCGCCCAAGGCCTCCGGATGCGATCGTATGCAACCCTTTGCCTTGCATGGTTTTAAGAGACGGCTCCAGGCGGACAATAGTCAGCAGAAGGTACTGACCCGGCCTTGGGATGTCAATTTTTTTCTTTCCACGGACCCCTCCCGCTGCTATGATCCTTGGGTCGGACGATGAGCAATAGACCCAAAGACCAAGGCCTGGCAGTCGCCGACCACCTGGACTTCGAGGAGGAGGTGGTCGAGCTCGACCAACAGATCCGCGAACTGCAGCGACTCAGCTCAGTGAAGGGGATCGATTACTCGATTGAGATCCGGCGGTTGCAGCAGGAGCAGGCCGCCGAGATCAAGCGGGTCTATGCCGGCCTGTCCGCGTGGCAGACCGTGCAGGTGGCCCGCCATCCCAAGCGTCCCCTGTTGACCGACTACCTGGACCTGATGGTCCAGGACTTCCGCGAGCTCCACGGCGACCGATGCTTCGGCGACGACCGCGCCTTGATCACGGGCATCGGCCAGATCGCCCGCAACCGATGCCTCATCCTGGGCCAGAACAAGGGTCGCACGGTCAAAGAGAAGGTGGCCTGCAACTTCGGGTGTGCGAACCCGGAGGGGTATCGCAAGGCCTTGGCCAAGATGCGGTTCGCAGAGAAGTTCGGCCTGCCTGTGGTGACCTTGATCGATACGCCGGGCGCGTACCCGGGCGTGGGCGCGGAGGAGCGGGGACAGGCCCAGGCCATTGCCGTGAACCTCCTCGAGATGTCCAGACTGCGGGTGCCCATCGTGTGCATCTGCATCGGGGAAGGGGGGTCCGGCGGCGCACTGGGCATCGGGGTGGGGGATCGGCTGGCCATGCTGGAGTTTGCCTACTACTCCGTGATCTCGCCCGAGGGCTGCGCGGCGATCCTGTGGAGGGACGGGTCGCGGGCCCCCGAGGCCGCCGAGGCCCTGAGGCTCACCAGCGGCGAGCTCCACAAGCTGGGCCTGATCGACGCCGTGATCGAGGAGCCCGTGGGCGGGGCCCACCGCAACGTGTACGACACGGTCCGCAACGTCGAGCGCTATATCGCCAGGACCCTCGCGGAACTCAAACGGGTCAAGATCGACCACCTGCTCGAGGCCCGCTACCAGCGGCTTCGGTCCATGGGCCGCAACGTCGTGCTGGACGCCTCCACGGCCGGAAAGCGCCTGCGCAGGGGACCCGTCCCGATCCAGGCCGTGGGCGGGCGCACCCGCAGGTCCAAGGTCGCGCGCGTGCGGGTCTAGCCGTCGCCTGGACGGCCGAGTTGTCATGCCAAGCCCGTATCCACTCAAGACAAGGGTCTTCGGCTGCGTGGGGTCCCTGGGGATGCGCCTCATCTGTCGCTCCAGCCGCCTGACTCTCACCGGAGCGGAGATCCTGGAGCAGCCTGCCCGCCAAGGTCGCTGCGTCTTTGCCTTCTGGCATAGCCGCATCTTCTTCCTGGCCTACTACTATGCCCGGTTCATACGCTCCCCACGCATTGCGACCCTGATCAGTCTGAGCCGGGATGGAGACTATGCATCCGCCCTGGTCGAACAACTCGGGCAGGATGCAGTGCGGGGCTCCAGCAGCAGGGGGGGCATGAAGGCCATGCGGGCCCTGTCCGCCAGGCTGGCCGAGGGCTACAACGTGGCCCTGACCCCGGACGGCCCTCGGGGGCCCGCGTGTCGCGTCCAGGACGGCGTCGTTCGCCTGGCCCAGATCACGGGTGCGAAGGTCATCCCGGTCAGCTACGACGCCCGCTCCAAGTGGACCCTGCGGAGCTGGGACCGGTTCATCCTGCCCAAGCCCTTCAGCAGGATCCACGTGGCCGTGGGCGAGCCGATCTGCGTGCCCAACCAGGCCTCTCCGGAAGAGCTCCGCGAGCACTGCGCCCGACTCGAGCACGCCCTGACCGCACTGGACCGCCTGTGCGCAGACCAGGTGGCCCACAGGGCCGCAGTGAGACGGATGATCTTGTAGCCACGAAACCCACGAAACCACACGAACAAAGAGGCTCACGCCGCAGCTGAGGTCCTGTCGCAGTCGTGGGTCCGCCGTAGGCGGACGCTTCGCGTCCTGCCGTCAGGCATGCGCCTGCCGGGTGCTCTGCGCAGGCCCGCGTTCCGCAAGCCAGCTTGCTCCACGCAGTCCCGCTCGCCCACTGGCACACCCCAGCACTCCAGCCCCAGCGCCAGCGTTCGTGTGCTTTGGCGGGTTTCGTGGCAAGGAACCCTCTGAAGCGGTCTGCCTCCTGCTCCTCGCTCCTACCATCCTACCCTCTTACCGTCTTACGTTCTCCGCATCGCGCCCCTTGGCCGCTACTACTCGTCTACTCGACTACTCGTCTACCTGACTTCTGGTTTCTCGCCGTCACCGTTGTGCGGCAAGGTGTCCAGCCGGTGCTCCTCGGCGAGGCGCGCGAACAGGGCCACTCTGTGGCCCGCGGATTGCAGCGACCCGTGGGTCAGGACGTCGATCTCGATTCGATAGACCTGCTTATCCCTTCCGTCTTCGATGGGGACCCCGAAGTGCACGAGGTCCGTCTGGGCGGGCTGAGGGCCGTTGTGGTTTGGCCTCTGCCAGGTCAGGGTTTGGGTCTGGTTCTCGCGCGCGGCCAGCTTCAGACACACCTGGGCGCAGTCCAACGCAGCGGCCGCCTTGCACATGCAGCCCCACCACTGGTCGAAGTCCTTGGCCTCCTGGAAGCTCAGGTCGGCCTCGTCAAACAGCCTGCGTTCGCGGCGGTCCCTTCTCGCGAGGTCGGCCCTCTGGCGGATTCGGTCCAGCGTGTCCCGCACCCGCACCTCGCCGATCAGGCGGAACAGAACAAGGAGCAGCGTCAGGCACGCCAGCAGGATAAGGACCGATAGGGTGCTCCTCGCGGCCAGCATGAGCAGACCCAGACCCGAGACCGCCAGAGTAGCGCCGTAGGCGATCACGGCCACCTGCCTCTGGCCGAAACCCAAGGCCAACAGGCGGTGGTGGAAGTGCCCTCTGTCCGGAGACAGAATGCCTCTCCGGTCCAGGTACCTGCGCAGGATGCTCAGGAGGGTGTCGAAGATGGGGATGCCCAGGGCCAGGATGGGCAGGCCCAGGCCCACCAGGGCCTCGGACTTGCCGGCCGTCATGACCGAGGCGGTGGCGATCGTGAAGCCGAGAAACAGACTGCCCCCATCCCCCATGAAGACCCTTGCCGGGTAGAAGTTGAACAGCAGGAATCCGCTCAGGGAGCCCAGCAGGGCCAGCAGGATGATGGCCAGCACCACGTTGCCCTGCACCACCGCCAGGGTGGCCATGACCGCGCAGGCAATGGCGGCCAGGCCGGCGGCCAGGCCGTCGAGGCCGTCGATCAAGTTCATGGCGTTGGTGATGCCCACGATCCAGACGACGGTGACGAGGTAGCCGAACCAGCCCAGATCCAGGGTGACCAGGTCCGTGATCTGGATCCGGCCGATCGTGATTCCCGTGCTGCACACCGCAACGGCCACGGCGATCTCCACAACGAGCTTGGTGCGTATCCTCGCATGCCTGAGGTCGTCGTAGACCCCGAGGGCGAACACGGCCGCCGCCCCGACCAGCAGGGCCGTGACCTGCACACCCTGGGCCTGGAACCGGTCTCTGGCCGCACTCTGCACGACCAGCACGGAGACGATCGCCGCCATGGCTGCCGCAAAGAGGGCAATGCCTCCGAGCCGGGCCACGGGCCCTTTGTGGATCTTACGAACGCCGGGTCGGTCCACGAGCCGGCGTCTCCTGGCCCAGGCGATGACCAGGGGGGTCAGGCCGACGGCCGCCAGGAGCGACAACAAGTAGGTGACGAGGTAAGTCCTCACAGCATCCTGCCGTACGCTGCATCACTGGAACAGGGGGATGTACGCGCCCACGTGTACGCCGAAGATCCGGGCGAAGAAGGCATTCGCCCTGGTCCGGGGCGTGTGCTCGACCGCAACCACGTCTCCGGGCTTGAGGATCACGCCCATGGCATCGAGGATCTCCCCCTTCTGCTTTGGGTTGGCGATCTCAAAGGGCATACAGGCAATGGACCCGTCCCGCGTGAGACGGTAGACCATGGCATAGCGGGGATCGGCCGCCTCGTTCGTTCCGCCGGCGAGGCCGATCGCCTGCATCAGGTTGTACTGCATATCCGGCGGGTACGGGAACGTGCCCGGGTTCTTGACCAGGCCGAGCACCGTGAAGACCGGGATCACCAGGCGGTGGACCTCCACGCTGTCGCCCTTGTGCAGGGGCACATCCGCAAACGGGATGCTGCTCATCCCCTTGACGGGCAACACGATGGTCTGCCCTCCGCCTTCGGCGGGGTCCTCGTCCGGCCCATCGAGTGTGCCGCCCACGAGGGGCTCCACGTCCAGCATGGCCGCACGTGCAAGGCCCTCTCCCGCAGAGACGGCAGCACGAGGGCCCGTGTCCGGGGCCTGGAGTCCGACCGTTGCGGATGCCAGGGTCGCGGAGTGGTCGCCCATACCGCCGGCGGACCCGATCATCGCCCCAAGCGAGGCCAATTGCCGATCCAGGTAGTCTGTCGAGGTGCCCGGACTGGCCAAAGAGACCTGGGTCAAGACGCTCCGCCTCTGCGCGGGGCTTGCCAGGTCCAGGTCCGCGTCGGCCAGGACCTGCCCGTTGCGTGACACCCGCAGTGTCCCGCTCGTGTCGGACGGCCCCAGGGGTCTGAACGAGAGCCTGATGGCAGTGTCGGGGGCTCCACCGGGCCCGGGCTGGGCTGGGACCGGCCGCACGGGCTGGGCCGTGTCCGGGGCCCATCCGGCGGACCGGCTCCGCGTAATGCGGATCAGGCCCGCCCCCTCGTCGCTGATGCCGCCTGCCTCCATGATCAGAGAGACCAGCGACATCTGGTCTCCCCTCAAATCGTAGACCCCGGGCTTCTGAACAGCGCCGGTGATCCTGACCCTGTGCGTCCTGTACTCGATGACCTTCGCGAACACCGATGGGAAGGTCTTCGCGTAGGTCGGGTAGTAGGCGTGGGCGACGCCGGCCTCGACCTCGGCCAGGGTCCTGCCCGCAACGGACATCTCCCCGACCAAGGGCAGGACCAGGGTCCCCTTGGGGCTGACACGGCACACAAAGGGATTCGTGGCCGCGCCATCCCCCTGGCTGGGCTGCCCTGCGGCGACTACCCTCAGAATCGCCGGCATGTTCAGCTCCAGGACCTCCCCCGGTGCCACGCGATGGGGCCCCGTGTCGAGCCGGGCATCGACAAGCCTGCTCGTGTCCACACCCGGACCGGTCGGGCCTGCCTGCGTGAACTCGTCATACTGCCCGACCTTGGGCGCCGGCATCTGGTCAGAACACCCCTGGGTGCACAAGCCGACGAGGATACCCAGGACGCACACCCATGACCACGCACCTCGCCGTGTGGCGAGTGACATCACCCACTCCACGAAGTCCATGTCCCACCTCCTACCTACCATTCCTCCGGACCATGCCGTTGCAGCAGGTCGCAGACCACCCGGGTTCCTCCTCGCCGGACAGGACCACCCACTCTGTCCGGATCGACGAGCCCATGATACGCAAACTCGGTCCCGGCTGCAAGCCAAGGCTGCACACAATCCCCCCATCCCGAGAGAGTGGCCCTGTGGGACAACTGGCAGGATGAGGAAACTCCCCTCCGAATCTCCTGTCACAGACTCGCTGGACCATTTCTACAAGATCGATTTGTCAAAGAATGCGTCTCGTGGGAAAGATAGATAAGAACTTATGGCTAACACAAGTTAAGACAGACAACCATCTCTCGTGCCTTCATAAGGTCAGCACGGACTCACCCAGTGGCCCCCACGTGATCCAGGCAGGCCCGGCCAGGTGCGGCCAGCGTGATGCGCAAATGCGTAGGTGAAGGACGGCGCGTGACGGGTCCGAGCCGGCGATCGTGTGCAAGGGAGTGTCGCTGACCAAGCTTGCTTGGGGAGGCGACTCTGCCGCAGCACAACCTTGTGTGCCCAGGCCACACGAGGCACGGCAAAGCCGTGGATCAGACGGCGTACGTTGGCCCACCCCAGCACCCCAGCCCCAGCGTTCGTGTGGTTTCGTGGGTTTAGTGGCAAGAAACCTGTATCTCAGTCTCTGCTCCCTGGCGTCTGCTCCTCGCTCCTACCGTCTTACCGTCTCACGTTCCTACGTTCTCACACACCGTCCAACTGTCCTACCGTCCGACAGTCCGACCGCGTCCCTCGGCCGCTACTACTCGTCTACCTGACTACGCCTTTCTGCCGAACACCTAAAACTTAACACCTAAAACCGCAGCCCCTGGCTGCTCGCCTTCCGCCTTCATCCTTCCGCCTTTCTCCTCCTGTCCGACCGTCCGACCTGCGTAGCGGCTGCTGACCCCTCGTCAGTGCGTAGAACTACTCATTGACTGAGAACCGGTTGACAAAGACTGGTAAGTCGTTTATTATCATGGCCATGGAGTACAGGCGACAATCAGTTTCTGCCATCTGTGAGAACATCAAGGCCGGTCTGCCGGTCTTCC
>JAGOQT010000202.1 GCA_018007255.1 Phycisphaerae bacterium
CCCTTTGCATGGGGCTGGCTTGGTTGGTCTTGTGCGGGGCGGGCTGTCCGGACCGACACCGGGCCCAGGTCCCTGCAATTGACCGGTGGGGCCCCGGATCGATCTCGCGAGGTCTGATGGGCAACGGGCCGGACACGGACCCGTCCCTGGCCTCGGACGGCTCGCCCTTCACGCTTCAACAGAGGGATGGGCGGTGGTGGCTCGTGTCTCCGGGAGGCACGAGGTTCTTCTCGCTGGGCGTGAATGTGGTGACGCGAGGCCTGTCCAAGGGGGACTTCGATCCGGAGAACCCGGGATACGCTGCATGGCAGCAGTACGCCGCGGACCCCGCGTGGGCGGACGCGGCCCAGTCGAGGCTGCGGGAGTGGGGCTTCACCACGATCGGGGGGTGGAGCGATCTGGACGTGCTGCGGGGATCGAGACAGAGGGCCCAGGCCGAGACGGCGGTCCTGCACATCGGCTCCACTGCCGGAGCGCCCTGGTTGGACATGTGGGACCCCAAGACGATCGACCGCATGGACGAGGTGGCGAGGAGCAGGATCGTGGCCCTGCGGGACGACCCCCGGTTGATCGGTTACTTCTCGGACAACGAGCTGGGGTGGTGGAACGCGACCCTGTTCGACATGACCCTCAAACACCCCGCCACGAGCGGCCAGCGTCAGCGCCTGGTCCGCCTGCTTCGCGACCACTACGAGGGGGATTGGGCCGGGCTCCTGGCCGACTTCGAGCCGGAGTCTGTGGACGGGTGGGAGGACCTGGAACGGCAGGGGACCCTGCGCATGCGGCCCGGCGGCCAGGGGGTCCGGGTGATGCGGCGGTTCCTCAGCCTGGTCGCGGACCGCTACTATCAACTGGTCCACGACCTCATCCGGAGATACGACACCCGGGCACTGATCCTGGGGGACCGGTACCAGTCGTTCTTCTATCCCGAGGTCGTGCGGGCCGCGGTTCCCTATGTGGATGCGATCTCCACGAATCTCAACGCCCATTGGAGCGACGGGTCCTTCGCGCGGTTCTACCTGGACACCCTCCACGCCCTCACGGCCAAGCCGGTCTATGTGGGCGAGTTCTACGTGGCCGCAGCGGAGAACCGCAGCGGCAATCGCAACACAAGCGGAGTCTTCCCCGTGGTGCCCACGCAGGCCGCCCGTGCAGCGGCCCTGCGAACCACACTCGGGGGTCTGGCCTGCCTGCCCTATGTGGTGGGCGCGGACTGGTTCCAGTACTTCGACGAGCCCAGGCACGGCCGGGACGACGGAGAGAACTTCAACTTCGGTCTGGTCGACATCCAAGACCGTCCCTATGAAGAGGTCCTTGCGGTGTTCGCGCGCACGGACATGACCCGGCTTCGAGCAGGGGTCTTGGCCGCGCGGGTCGACGCCTCCGCAGGCGTGCCTCGTGCGCCCAGGGACCCGTTCGCGAACCTTGTGCCCACGCAGGCCCTTCGGAACTGGGACCGGGATCGGGGCTTTGTCCGGCCGTCGTCGGAGTTCCCGGTTGCGGACCTCTACGTCTGCTGGGGCCCCAAGGCCCTGTTCCTGGGGGTCTATGCCATGGATATTGTTGAGGAGGCGTACTACCGGAGCCGGTCCGTGCCCAAGGCGGACCGCATGCTCTGGACCGTGGAGATCAATGACCAAGCCCCCATCTCTGCGAGGATCGGCTCGGGCCGCGAGGGGTTGGTGAGCGATCCGGCCGTGCGTCTGGAAGGCCTGTCCGGTCTGGGACTGGATGTGCGGACGATCGCGATCCTCGAGATCCCCGCCCGCCTCTTGGGCAGACCGCGTCTTCGCGATGGGGATCGAATCGACCTTCACTCGACCCTCCTGACCCACGGCAGGGCCTACCGTGTGGAGTGGAAGGGGACCTTCACGCTGGGAGGGCGGTAGGCGTTATGACACCCACGCACCAAGGGTCGATCCGGCTGTTCCAGCTCGCAGGGATCGAGGTCTTTCTGCACTGGTCCTGGTTCCTCGTGGCCCTTTACGAGATCCAGCAGCGGGCGGGCCGCTATGCGTCGCCCGTCTGGAACGTGCTGGAATACCTGGGGCTCTTTGCGATCGTCCTTCTCCATGAGTTCGGCCACTCCCTGGCCTGCAGGCAGGTCGGGGGCCGTGCGGACCGCATCGTGTTGTGGCCGCTGGGCGGCGTTGCGTATGTCCAGCCACCCGAACGGCCTGGGGCCACACTCTGGAGCATTGCGGCCGGACCGCTCGTGAACGTGATCCTGATCCCCGTGTTCCTGCTCCTGGGGCGGCTGATGTCGGTCTACGGCGTGCTCGAGACGAGGCCCGATCTCGTGTACTGGCTGGCGGACATCGCCCGGGTCAATCTCGTTCTGCTGATCTTCAACCTCCTGCCCGTCTACCCCCTGGACGGGGGCCAGATCCTCCGCGCCCTGCTCTGGTTCCCGCTCGGCCGCGCGAGGAGCCTCATCGTGGCGGCCGTCCTCGGCCTCGTGGGCGTCTGTGCCCTGGGGCTGCTCGCCCTGGCCGGCCGGTCGGTCTGGATTGGGATCATGGCGGCCTTCATCCTCCTGAACTGCTGGGGCGGGCTGCGGCACGGGCTGCACCTGGCCCGCATGGCCCGGGCACAGAGGCGGGCCGGTCTCTCATGCCCCGCCTGCCAGGCCCAGCCGCCTGTAGGGGCCTTCTGGGTCTGCGGTCATTGCCAGGGTTCATTCGACCTCTTTGAGACCCAGGCCGTGTGTCCACAGTGTGGTGCCGCATACGCCAGCGCGCCTTGCCTGGCCTGCGGCAGGAGCAGCCCGATGGGCGAGTGGGGCCCCTCCTCTAGGCCTTGAGTTCATACCGCCCCAAGGGTGTGTACTGGGGTCCTTCGGGCCGCAGTCGGCTCTCATAGACGACCAGGGTCTCAACACCTGTGGTCCCCAGCCGGACACCCTGATCGGGCTTGTAGGCCTCGATCAGGCCGGGTCCGGCCTTGGGGTTCCTGACCCTGCACAGCGTCAGGTGCGGGGCGTACTCCCTGCCCTCCCTGGGCCACCCGGCGGACTCCAACTGGTCCTCCAGGTCCGCCTGCAGGGCGGCCAGGGCCTCGGTGCCTGCTCCGGCCCCGACCCACACGACCCGTGCGCTGGGGCCGCCGAAGTGTCCGACCCCCTCGATGTCCAGGTCAAAACGATCGTGTCTCCGGCAGACCTGTTCCGTGGCCCTGCACAGGTCCATCAACTGGTTGTCCGGGACGTCCCCCAGGAACTTGAGGGTCAGGTGCATGGCGGGGTCGCGGACCCAGGTCACGTCCGCCCTTCGCAGGTCGACCCTGCCGGCGATCCGCTTCTGCAGGTCCGCCAGGGCGGCCTTGATCCGGGGGTCCATGTCTATGGCTATGAAGCATCGCAGCATAAAGCAGAACACAGAATACAGAATCCAGAAGCCGGAAGCCAGAAGGGTTAGAATCGGGTCAGATTCCTTAACTCCGCCAGCCGTTCATCCATGGCTTGCCGGGTCGCGCCCGTCAGGCCCTTCAGGGAGAAGTCCGCGATCGTGAACGAGGCCGCCACGGTGCCGTAGGCCACGCCGGTCTTGAGCGTGGCGAAGTCCGTGCCTCCCTTGCAGGCCAGGTATCCCATGAATCCGCCCGCGAAGCTGTCTCCAGCGCCCGTGGGATCCAACACCCGGGTGGCCGGATACGCGGGCAGCAGGAACAGGTCGCCCTCGCGGGCGACCATGAGGGACCCGGATGCCCCCTTCTTGATCAGGGCCACGGAGACCCCCATGTCCAGGATCCTGTGCGCGGCCTCGATCAGGTTGGATTCCTTGGCCAGGAGCCTGGCCTCGTCCTCGTTGAGGACCAGGCAGTCGATCCTCTTCAGCAGGGTCAGGAGGTCGTCGCGGGTGTCCCTGATCCAGTGGTCCATGGTGTCTGCAGCCACGAACTGGGGGCCTCGGACCTGGGAGAGGATCTCCAGTTGGAGCCTGGGGTGTGTATTGGCCAGAAACACGAACCGGCTGTCCTGAAACCGGGCCGGCACATGAGGCGGGGCCTCTGCCAGGACGTTCAGCTCCAGGTGGTCCGTGGTCCGCTCGTCCATGTCCTCCTTGTAGGTCCCGGACCAGCGGAAGGTCTTGCTCCGGGGCCTGACCTCCAGGCCGGCCAGGTCCACACCCCGGCCCGCAAAGACCTCGGCCAGGTCAAAGGGACAGTCCTCGCCCACGACACCGACGAACCGCACGGGGCCGAAGAAGCTGGCCGCCATGCTGAAGTAGACGGAGGATCCGCCCACGCAGTCCTTGCTGACGCCGTGCGGCGTGCGCACGGTGTCGATGCCTATGGAGCCTGTGACCAACAACGTCATGGAGCGGCCCTTCCCTGAATCACGCCTTGGATCCGGGCCAGGGTCTCTTCCCTGCCCAGCAACTCCACGGTGTCGGAGATGGTCGGACTGATCGTGGATCCGCACAGGGCCACGCGCAGGGGCTGGGCGATCTTGCCCAGGCCGACCTTCTTCTCCTCAGCCAGGCCCCGAAGGGATTGCTCGATCGCGGCGGAGTGGAAGCCGTGCGCGGGGATGGACTGGAGGCGGGCCCCGATCGCGGGCAGCATGGCCTGGCCCCCGTCCTTGACCAGGACCTTCTGTACGGCCTTGGGGTCGTATGCGATCTGTTCCTTGGGGATGAAGGCGAACCTGCACTTGGCCTCGACCTCGGCCAGGGTCCTAGCCCCCGTGCACATCCCGAGGAGGCGGCCGAGGGCCTGGTCGTCCGCGTCCTGGATCGGGGAGCGGACCTCCCTCAGATAGGCCCTGAAGTGGGCGATCCGCCGGTCTGCAGGGACCATGCGGAGGTGCTCCGTGTTGAAGGCCAGGAGCTTGGCCCGGTCGAACAGGCTGTTGGACTTGGTCAGTCGCGAGAGGTCGAAGCTCTCGATCAGCTCCTCGGCTCGCATGACCTCGCGGTTGTCGCCCGGATTCCAGCCCAGCAGGGCCATGAAGTTGACCAGGGTCTCCGGCAGGTATCCGCTGCGGAAGAAGTCCACCACGTTGATCTCGGGCAGAGGCACGCCCATGTGCGTGGCCATGGCGTCTACGGCAGGCATGTCCGGTATGCTGCCTCCGTCCAGGAATGACTGGAGTTGGTCGACAGCAATCCCGCCCACTCTGGCCAATTCATCCTTGCTCCAACCTAGTTTCGTACGCAGTACATGAAGAAGGGCCTTGGGCCGCTCCCGCTTGGAGAGCTTGCCTCCGGACTCGCTGACCGTCACCGACATGTGGGCGTACTGGGGCAGGGAGTCCAGGCCGAACAGGGCCTCCCACAGGACCTGCTGGCAGGGGGTGTTGTTGAGGTGCTCCTGTCCCCTGAGCACGTGGGTGACCTTCATGAGGAAGTCGTCCACCACGCAGGCGAAGTTGTAGGTGGGGAATCCGTCGCCCTTGAGGATCACGAAGTCGCCGATCTCCTGGGGTTGGAACGGGATCGTGCCCCGGACCAGGTCGCGGACCACGATGGGCCGGTCCTGCGGCACCGCGAACCGGACTGCCACGGGCCTGCCCTCTGCCCTGGCCTGGGCCGCCTCCTGGGCAGTGGGGACACGCTCAGGCCTTCGATAGACCAGGCCGCCGACCTGCTCCTGGGCCTCCTCGCGGATTGCGGCCAGCTCCTCGACCGACTCCAGGCAGTAGTAGGCCAGGCCCCGGTCGATTAGCCCCTGGCCGTATCGATCGTAGGTCTCCCTCCTCTGGGACTGGAGATACGGGCCGTTGGGGCCGCCGACCTCCGGGCCCTCGTCCCAGTCGATGCCCAGCCATCGGAGGTCCTGCATGACCTGGGCCGTGGCCGTGGGGGTGTTCCGCCTCTGGTCCGTGTCCTCGATCCGCAGGATGAAGGTCCCGTGGTTCTTGCGGGCCCAGAGCCAGTTGAACAGGGCGGTCCGAGCCCCCCCGACGTGCAGGTACCCCGTGGGCGAGGGTGCGAATCGTGTCACGACCTTGTCCGGCATAACGTGAAGCTCCTCGTAGGTCCCGAGAAAGACGGAACGTACGGCCGGACGGCCTGCTTGTCAAGGACAACCGTGCGTGCGGCCCGCTCGCCGAGGTTGCCAAGCCACGGCGCTGCGGCTACAATCGCCGCATGATCCCACGGCGCAAGACTCGCGCGGTCCAGGTGGGCCCGGTCCGCATCGGGGGCGGGGCCCCCATCGTGGTCCAGTCCATGACCAAGGTCTCGACCACGGACGTGGACGCATGCGTTCGGCAGATCCGGAGGCTCACGGCTGCCGGCTGCGAGATCGTGCGCGTGGCCGTGCCCAGGCCGGCCGACACCGCAGCCTTGGCCCGCATTGTCCGGAGGGTCCGCGTCCCCGTGGTGGCGGACATCCACTTCAGCCCGGAGCGGGCCGTCGAGGCCATCGAGGCAGGGGCAGCCAAGATCCGCCTCAATCCGGGCAACATCCGGGACCGCTCCGCGATCCTCCGGATCATCGACTCGGCCCGGGCCCACGGCACGGCCGTCCGGATCGGGATCAACGAGGCGAGCATCCGCGACCTCCGGCACGACGTGCCCCAGGCCAGGCGGGTCGCCCTGATGGTCCGTGCGATGCGGGGGTACGTCCGGCTCTTCGAGGGGCGCGGCTTTGACCGGCTGGTCCTCAGTGTCAAGAGCAGCAACCCGGTCCGCACGATCCAGACCAACCGCGCGATCGCCGAGGCCTTCGACTATCCCATCCACCTTGGACTGACCCACGCCGGCCTGCCTGAAGACGCCCGGACCCCTTCGGCCGTGGCCCTGGGGGCCCTGCTGGCCGAGGGGATCGGCGACACGATCCGCGTCAGCGTGGCGGGCGACCCCGTGGTGGAGGTCTGCATGGCGGTCGAGATCCTGCAGGCCCTCGGCCTGCGGGACCGAAAGAGCCCGGAGGTCGTGGTCTGTCCGACGTGCGGCAGGACCGAGATCGATCTGGTGAGTCTGGCCCGCAGGATCAGGAGGGTCGTGAGCCCCTTGAACAGACCGATCCGCGTGGCCGTGATGGGGTGCGTGGTGAACGGCCCGGGCGAGGCGGCCGACGCGGACCTGGCCGTGTGCGCGGGCCGGGGCAAGGCCTTCCTGTACCGCGGGGGCCGCAGGGTCGCGGTGGTCCCCGAATCGGAGATCCTCTCCGCGATCAAGGATATGTTCGACCGGTTGCAGTAACCCAGGAGTCCCTATGGAGTGCAAGAAGCAGAAGAACCTCCAGCACTGTACGTGTACGTATGACGGGTGCAGCAGGCAGGGCGTGTGCTGCGAGTGTCTGACCTATCACCTGGCCTCCAAACAGCTGCCCGGTTGCTGCTTCCCGCCCGCTGCGGAGCGGACCTATGACCGCAGCTTCAAGGCCTTTGCCCGGGCCTGGGGTCTGTGACACCGGCGGATCCGGGACCTTGTCCGGGCCGCCTGTCTTCCGTATAATCGGCCAAGTGTCAGTAACCCAAGGTCGCGCGAAA
>JAGOQT010000203.1 GCA_018007255.1 Phycisphaerae bacterium
AAGGCCGCAGGTCTCGTTTGCCCGGAGGCGTACCCAGGGCGGTACGTCGAGGACAAACGGGACCGAGAACGCAGCAGCCGGACAACAGGACCGCTCAGAACCGAAGGCTTGTGAGAAATGCGGGCTACAGTCCGGCCTTGACGCCCTTTGAATCCGCGGCTATGATCGCAGGCAGGTATCCGGACACCTCGTGTCGTTGACCCCTATGGCCGGGTCGGATCCCGCCATCGGCCCGCCTTGGACGCAGACGAACAAGGGTCCCTGTGTACGTGGTGTTCATGCGCGTAGGACCTTGGCCCATACAAGGTGCAATCGCCTGGCTGCCTGTGTTCCTGGCAGTGGTGGGGGGGCCTGCCCTGGACCTGCATGGCGCGGTCCGTCAGGCCGAACACGTGGCGGACATCACCTTCGGGGCCGTGGAACCCCCGGTCGTTGCCCAGCAGGACGTCACGGTCCGTGCGCCCATGTCCAACCAGCAGCCTGAGGAGCGGGCCTTGGAGTGCAGCGGGATGGCCTGGGTGGACGACCGACTCCTCCTCGTGAGCGACCGCCACAGCCACATCCTGTTCACATGCACGGTGGACCTGGACCGGATGACCATCAGCCAGCCTGTGCCCCATGTGGTCATTCGCAATGAGCAAGACCTGCTGGAGGATGCCGAGTGCCTCACGGTCTCCCCAACCCGGACCTGGTCGTGGGGGGTGTATGCCATGGGATCGCTCAGCAACGACGCGGCCGAACTGCCTTTGCCCAAGCGGAGACACATGCTCAGCTTCAGGCTGCGGACAATCGAGCCCTTCGACTTCGGCCAACCCGTTGTCCTGAATGCGGGGACGATCCGCAGTGCTGTAGGCCAGATCCTCGAGGCCGCCCATGTCAGGCCTTATCGTACGTACTATGAGGAACCCCCTAGCACAGGGAGGAATACCTACCGCTGGGGCAACGTGGAGGGGATGTGTTTCACACCGGACGGATCATCCCTGCTCCTGGGCATGCGCAATCCGCTGTGCGACGACTCGGCCATCCTGGTCGTGGTCCAGGGTGTGGCCGAGGCCCTGCGTGCGGGCGATTCAGGCCTGTTCCGCGTCACAGACGTGTTCGGCCTGGACCTCGGTGCGAGGGGTGTCTCGGACCTGGCCTGGGACCCCGTGACCCACGGCTACCTCATTGCGGCCGCCAAGAGCAACGGCCCGAGGCTGAACCTGGACGAGCCCTTTCCTCCCAACACCCTAGACAGCGCCCTGTTCTGGTGGAGCGGAGACAAATCCGAAGGACCCATCCTGTTCGCCCGGATGCCGGATCTCAAGATCGAGGCCATCTGCCGATTGGGGACCACGGCCTTCATCGCGGTCGGCTCCGATGAGGGCGATGTGAGCGAGGGAAGGGTCCAGCAGCAACAGAGTATCCTGACGATCCTGGCCTTCACAGGAATCACGCGTGTCTTGGAGGGTCGGTGATGACCACGGACAGGATCCCAACCGGACCGATTCGGCCGCCCATGGATGACGCCGAGTTCGAGGCCAGCCTGGTCTCCGACGGCAGCGTGGGCCCGTCGCAGGAAGACACGAAGCCCCTCGATGACTCCAAGGTCACCCGACCGGCGACCGCCCGGCCGGCCACCGAGCCCTGGGCGGGCAAGGTCCTGGGGCGATTCAAGCTCCTCCGGCTGATCGGCGAGGGGGGCATGGGACGGGTGATCCAGGCCCGGGACATCCACCTGGGCCGCATCGTGGCCCTGAAGATCCTGTGCAAGCGGATCCCCGGCATCGAGGCCCAGGAGCGGGTCAGCCAGTTCCTGCGCGAGGCCCGGGCAGCGGCCCGAATCGACCACCCGAACGTGGTCCGCATCTACGAGATCAACCAGCACGACGGGTGGTGGTACATCGCCATGGAGATGCTCGACGGCGGGAGCCTCAGGGACGTGGTCAAGGCCTCGGGACCCCTGTCCCCACCCCGGGCCAGCGCGGTGGTCGCAGACGCGGCGACCGCCCTGGCCGTGGCCCACTCCCTGGGGATCATCCACCGCGACATCAAGCCCGCCAACCTCATGCTGACCCGGGACGGCCGGTGCAAGCTCACGGACTTTGGGCTGGTCCACCTGGATGACCCCAACGACCCGTTTGACTTCACGCACAAGGCCGTCGGGTCTCCGTTGTTCATCGCGCCGGAGATGATCCTCCGCAAGGACCAGACCCAGGCCGTGGACATCTACAGCCTGGGCTGCACCCTCTTCTACGCCCTGGCCGGCAGGCCCCCCTACTCGGGCCCTACGATCCAGGCCATCCTCCGCGAGCATCTCAACGCGCAGATCCCCGACCTGAGGTCCGTGGTCGCCAACTGCCCTGCCAGCCTAGCGAGCCTGGCCCAGCGGGCCATGGCCAAGGACCCCAAGGACAGGCCCAGCGCGGCGGATATGGCGGCGGCCCTGCGCGCGGAGGCGATCGGGTCGCAGGTCGATGAATCCAGCACGGTGCTGCTGGGCACGTCCGGAGCCGCCCTGCCCAGGGCCCAGGACACAGGCCAGGTCCAGACCCCTGCCCCAATCCGGACCGCCCTGGCGCAAGCCTTGCACGCCCGGTGGGTCCAGATCGTGCTGGCCTGTGTGGGCCTGGCCGCTGTGGCGGGGATCGTTGCACTCCTGTTCAGAGGGTATGGGGAACCGGCCTCCCATAGCGGATCCGCGCTGGCCGTCCTGGCCCGGTCCTTTCCCGATGCCCCTCGCACCTATGGAGACCGCGCGCCCGGCACCCTCCCTGTTCCGAGCCGATCCGGCGGACCCCCTGCCCCGTCCTTCAGTTGGATCGGCAAGGTGGACGCCACGGGCCTCCGATTCGTGGCCAGCAGGCGGGGGATCCACTTCTACCGGATCGACGACCCCAGGGCTGTGCTGATCCGCGAGGAGGACTTCGTTGGGTTCAAGACCGCGGCGGAGGCAGAGGCCAATGGGAAGCAGTTGGCAGAGTAGTTCCATGGGCATGGGGGCACGCCCGCCCCTGCCCCAGAAAGGAGAAGCCCTCATGCGAAAGACTGTAGCCATCCTGCTGGTCCTGATCTGTGCAGCCCTCGTCCTGGCCCTGCAAACGGGCACGGGCTCAGCCGGCGGCACGGAGGCTGTCGAGAAGGCCGTATTGGAGGCCTATGCCCGCACGAACCAGGCCGAAAAGGGCCGGGATGTGGATGCCTTCTTCGCCTTCATCCTGGAATCGGACAAGGGGCCCATCATCCAGGACGGCCGGCTCTTCAAGACCAAGGCCGAGGCCTTCGAGGTCGTGAAGGCGGGATTCCGGGGGATCACCCAGATCGACCGCAGATACGACCAGACCTATGTGACGGTCCTGTCCCCTGAGGCGGCCCTGTTGTCCGCCAAGGGATCCCTCACGGCCACCCTGTCGGACGGCCGCACCCTGGACAGCCCCTTTGCCGTGTCCCTGGTCTTTGTCCTGAGGGACGGCCAGTGGAAGGTCCTGCACGGGCATTACTCCACGCCGAATCCGTAGGCTGGGTTTCCTGGGAGAGATCGATGGAGAATCCCTGTCTGAATGACCCGGAGGCATACCCGGATGAGGAGGTCTTGCGTCGCGCCCTGGGAAGGGCCAAGCCGGCCTGGGACGCATTCCAGGGCTTCATCGCCGACCGCCATCCGTCCTTGTCCGGCCAATGGCGTTACTACAGGGACGGCAAGAGCTGGCTCTACAAGCTGACCAACAAGAAACAGACCGTGTGCTGGATCTCCGTGTATCCCAATGCCTTCAAGACGGCATTCTACTTCCCAGACAGGGCAGAGCCGTTCATCACGGCCAGTGCGCTGGACCGGGCCTATGTCGATCAATTCGTGCACGGCAAACGATACGGGCGGATCCGGGGCATCACGGTACAGATCGAGAAGACAGCCGATCTGAAGGCCGCCAAGACGCTCATCGAGATCAAGGAGAAGGTGAGGTAGCCGGCCTCCTGGGGGCCCCGCACCGAGGGCTCGCCGCAACGGCTGCCGCGGTCGGATCCAGATGCGCATCCCCGGACCGGGGCACGTCGTAATGGACTTGAGGGGACAGGCTGTGCTATACTGAGTGTCGGCCCGTGCCGCCGCCGTTCGTCATGCGGGTAGGCCCGTGACCGCATCGAATAGGAGACCACGATGAAGAGAGGCCATGCCTTCACGCTGATCGAACTGCTTGTGGTCATTGCCATCATCGCGATCCTGATGGGGGTGCTTCTGCCCGCACTGGGCCGGGCCCGTGAGCAGGGAAAGCGGGCCGTGTGTCTGAGCAACACCAGGCAGTTGTCCTTGGCCTGGAACCTGTACTGCGAGGACAACGACAACCGGATGGTCAACGCGAACACCCATGACGCCACGGCGTGGGTGCAGTATGAGCCCGCGAATTCGAACGCACAGAAGATGCGCAACCTCCAGCGAGGGGCCCTGTTCAAGTACTGCAACAACGCGCAGCTGTACAAGTGTCCGACCGGGATCCGGGGCGAGGTGGTGACCTACTCGATCGTGGACTACATGAACGGCCACCTGGAGATTGCGGGGGCGACCCCCGCGCCGCTGAAGAGACGCACGGACATCCGAAGGACCGCCGAACAGGCGATCTTCCTGGATGAGGGCCGGCTGAGTGCCTCGAGTTGGACCGTCTACTACTACCAGGAGCGGTGGTGGGATCAGATCACCTCGCGACATGGAGACGGCACCAACTTCTCCTTTGCCGACGGGCACAGCGACTACTTCAAGTGGTCGGACCCGCGCACACGCAGGATCGGCAAGCTGGCCTATGGCGAGGCCCCAAGTCCGGGCCTGGACGACATGTATTGGTCCAAGGGGAACCAGGACCTGCAGCGGGTCCAGAGGGCGGCATGGGGCGGCAAGCTGGGGTACACGCCCTCTCTGTAGCCCTGAGTCGGCCCCGCGTCGTCTTGCGTCCTCGCGCCCGGACGAGCCGTCCAGGACAAGGGGTTCGCAGCCGCAGAATCGCCTGCGGCTAGCCCGCATTTCTCACGAGGCTTCGGACGGTCGGGGCGGAAGTGAGGCTGTGGACTTGCGTTGGTGCGTTTGAGAGGCTGACGCACCTGGGACAGGTTGTTCTGAGCGCGGCATGTTGGCCGGATGCAAGGCCGCAGGTCTCGTTTGCCCGGAGGCGTACCCAGGGCGGTACGTCGAGGACAAACGGGACCGAGAACGCGGCACCCGGACAACAGGACCGCTCAGAACCGAAGGCTTGTGAGAAATGCGGGCTAGGATCATGCTTATGCACCTGACCCCACACCGGTATGCCCTGGTCCTGGGATGGTCCATTGCTCTGGCCTGCACGGCGTATGCGACCGCCGAGGGGGTCCCCTCCCTGGACGCCGGCTGGACCCATCCGCCCCAGGAGGCCCGCTTGTGGGCCTATTGGTGGTGGCTCAACGGCAATGTGGACCGGGCGGCCATCACGCGCGACCTGGAGGAGATGAAGGCCAAGGGGTTTGGCGGGGCCCTGCTCTGCGACGCGGGCGGGGCGAGCCAGAACGGCAACGGCGAGGTGCCCGCAGGCCCGACCTTTGCCGGCGACGCCTGGCGTGACCTGTACAGGCACTGCCTGAGCGAGGCCCATAGGCTGGGTCTGGAGGTCAGTCTCAACATCTTGAGCGGCTGGAACGTGGGCGGCCCCATGGTCCAGCCTGCAGATGCAGTCAAGAAGCTGGTCTGGTCCGAGGCGGTTGTGCAGGGGCCAGGCAAGGTCCATGTCGAGCTGCCTGTGCCCCAGGCCCGCGAGGGCTTCTACCAGGACGCATTTGTGGCAGCCTATCCCTTGAGTCCGGACCTGGACCCCAATCGCCCCAAGCTCAAGGACTGGAGGGTCAAGGCCCTGCACGAGGCCATCCAGTTCACGGGTCGCAACGCCTGGTTCCTGACCAACTCCGCACCCGACACATCCCTGTTGGTGGCCCCTGAGCAGTCCGTGCCGGGCGAGGAGGATACCCAGGCCTCGCAGGTCCTGGACCTCTCGGACCGGCTTGGCCCGGACGGGATCCTGACCTGGGACGCACCTGCAGGCCGGTGGCAGGTCCTGCGATTCGGGTGCACGTTGGCGGACAAGTGCCGCGTGTCCACGCACAGCCAGGGCTGGGGCGGCCATGCCCTGGACGTCCTGGACGAGGGGGCCTTCCGCCGCTACTGGGACGCGGTAGTGGAGCCCCTGATCGCGGACGCGGGCCCGCTTGCAGGCAAGACCCTGCGATACCTGCACACGGATAGCTGGGAGATCGGCGTGTTCAACTGGACGCCCGCCCTGCTCAGGGAGTTCAGGCAGCGGCGGGGATACGACCCCCTGCCCTGGCTGCCTGTGCTTGCGGGCAGGATCGTGGACAACAGGGACCTCAGCAACCGCTTCCTGCACGACTACCGCAAGACCCTGGGCGACCTGGCAGCGGACAGGCACTACCGCCCCTTCAGCGAGTGGGCGGCCCGCCACGGCCTCGGCATCCACCCGGAGTCCGGGGGACCGCACTTCACGCCCATAGACGCCCAGCGGTGCCTGGGCATGAACACCATCCCTATGTCTGAGTTCTGGGCCAACTCCGCCACACACCGGGTGGATGACGTGGTCCGGTTCTTTGTGAAGCAGCCTGCGTCCGCAGCCCACGTGTACGGGCGCAGGATCGTGGCTGCAGAGGGCCCCACCACGGTGGGTCCCCACTGGCAGGAGACCCTGTGGGACAACCTGAAGCCCTCGTTCGACTATGCCTGCTGCGAGGGGCTCAACCGCCTGGTGTGGCACGCCTTTGTGTGCTCGCCCCAGTCCATGGGGATCCCCGGCCAGCAGTACTTTGCAGGCACACACCTCAATCCCCTGGTCACGTGGTGGTCCCGCTCCGAGCCCTTCTTCGCGTACATCAACCGCTGCCAGTGGATGCTCCAGCAGGGTCTGTTCGTGGCGGACGTGTGCTACTACTACGGAGACCACGTACCCAACTACACCCAACTGCGGGCCAGCGACCCGGCCAGGATCGGCCCGGGGTATGACTATGATGTCATCACCGAGGATGCCCTCCTCAATCGTCTGTCGTGCAAAGACGGACAGCTCGTCCTCCCGGACGGCATGGGCTATCGCATCCTGGTCCTTGCGCCGCACCCGGCCGTGTCCTTGCCCGTCCTCCGCAAGGTGGCGGAGCTGGTCAAGGCCGGCGCCACGGTCCTTGGGACCAGGCCTGTTGAGGCCAGCGGCCTGACCGGGTATCCGGGCTCGGACACAGAGGTGCAGAGACTGACAGAGGCCCTGTGGACGGACGCGGGCATCCTGGATCGCCCTGCCCTTGCAGTCTTGCAGGACAGGGGGATCGCCCCAGACTTCGAGTACGCCGGGGTTGCAGGCCCGCAGACCTTCATCCGTGCCCTCCACCGCAGGGACGGCGACACGGACATCTACTTTGTAG
>JAGOQT010000204.1 GCA_018007255.1 Phycisphaerae bacterium
GGCTCGGGGCCGCACGCGCAGAGGACCATGGTCCGGCGATCCCGCTCGGCGTGTCCGGTCAGCCAGCGGTCCAGGCACGGCGTGACCAGGCCCTTGTACCCGGCCGAACCGTCGTCCGTGGCGACGTGGTGCTCGATGCCGAGATCCGCCAGCTCACGGACAGAGGCCTGGCCTGCGATCTCGAAGGGCAGTTCATCCCGGGTCTTGGCCCCCACAAAGGCGACCGTCTCCACCTCGGGACGGCCCCTCGCAAGGACCCGGGCCAGGTGCTGGATCGGCGGTGCGCCCATGCCCCCTGCGACCAGCAGGGCGAGGGTCTTGCCCTCCGCGATCTGGAACCCTCGCCCCAGGGGCCCCAGGACCTGGAGGCCGTCCCCCTCCCGCAGGGTCGTCATCCGCAGTGTGGCGGGCCCGACCACGCAGTAGAGCAGCTCCGCCTCGGGACCGTCCTGCGCGGACCGGAGGTCCGCGAAGCTGAAGGGCCTGCGGAGCAGGACGTGCCGGGCCGCCTTGTCCGCGAGGTCTGCGGGGATCCGGTCCGCGGGGGGAAGGGCGGTCTGGGACAGGTCGATCTCCACGAACTGGCCGGGCTGGAAGCCGGAGAAGACCTGGCCGGCCTGCACAGGGAGCCTCAGCCTGAGTCTGTGATTCCCTGCGCCGACCCTGCGGTTCTCCAGAACAACGGCGGGGAAGTCCCCCTTGCGGGCCGTGGGTTTGTCGCGTCGAACCATAGCTTGTCTGGAAGTCGGAACCGAAACGGACTGCTCAGAACGAGTCCAAGACCTTCACGCCATCCACGACCTTGCACACGTGGACCGCGTACCGGTCCGCGAAGTCCGGCCTGCTGCGGGGATAGCCCGTGGCCACGGCCTGTCTGATCGCATCCACACTGTCCGCCCGGACCAGCGCGCCCGAGGCCCCCTTGTCTCCCCCCCCGAGCATACGCTCTCCCATCACGCCCGGCACGGTGCGCACGAGGTCGCACATGGTCTCGAGCTCGGGTCCGGAGATCTTGTACAGGTCCCGCAGGCCCAGGCCGTCCTGCCTGAAGACGTGTCCCACCGCCTCCACGTCCCCCTTCTTCCAGGCCTCCATCATCTTGTAGAACCGGCCCTGGGCCTGGAAGATGTAGGTCATACGGTCCACCAGATGGGGGCAGTCGGCCTGGAACTTGGACTGGATGGCTTCGTACAAGGCCCGGTCCCGGATGTCCGCAAGGCAGGTGATCTTGAACCCGGCCTTGGACGCCTTGGCCACCATCTCCTCACACTCGGCCCTCCGGATCTTGTACGTGGACTTCTCGAGGCCCGGCCGCACGGTGCCCGTGTCCATGACCACGATGCGGAAGTCCTTTGCGCCCCCGCCCAACGGCACGTACTCCACGGACCGCGTGGCCGGCCTGTAGTGCGTGCCCATGCCCTCCTTGGCGAACAGGATCATGATCTGGTCCAGCTTGCCGCAGGGCGACCCGATGTACTCGTTCTCCACGGCCTGGGCCAGGTCCACGACCTTCATGGAGTCCTTCTCCACGATGCCGTTGGCATCCAGGACAGAGAGGATCAGGTTCAGGGACAGGGATGCGGACCGGCTCATGCCCCCGCCGGGGATGTTGCCGAAGAGCACGGCATCGATCCCGGTGGACAGTCTGTACCCGGCCTTGTGCAGGATGAAGTCGACCCCGAAGGGGAACCGGCCCCACGAGTCGGCCACCTGGGCGGATCTGGGTGCGGGGACCTTGCCCAGGTCGAACTCGATCACCCCGTCTTGTGGGAAGTTGCCGCTGTAGAGCCGGCTCTTCTTGGACCCGCTGGGCCTGAAGGCCATCCAGATGAACCGGTCCGTGCCCACGCCGAACAGCTCCGTGCCGTTGTAGTCGCCGTGCTCCACACCGAGGCAGAAGCGGGAGGAGGTCCTGCGGACCTTTGCGCCGGGCATCTTGAGTCCCTTGTCCTGGGCCAGTTGCCTGAGGGCCTCCAAGGCCTGGGCGTCGTTGGTGATATCTCTCATGTGTCTATCCCCTCTGGGTCCACTTCGGATTCGGCCCCGGACCTGGAATGGCCAATGGGGCCCAATTATAGCCGCAGGCCCAGCACCTGCAAGGCCGGGCGTGCCCAGGAGGTGGGGCCGGGGACCCGTCCGCGCCTCGGGGGTGGGTCGGTGGTGTCCCTGTGTTATCAGACCCTGGCAAGGGCCCCTGGTGTTAAGCACGAGCCCGGGCGAGCCGATGAACCCATGTACGGTTGGAGCCGTGATGACGATGCTGGCGGTCGTAGCGGCCGCATCGGGCTTAACCCATTGCCAAGGATCGTGTTATGAACACAAGGAAGGCAGGCATCTTGGGCGCGGCCGTCCTGGGCCTCTGGATCGCAGGGGCAGGCTGCGACAACAAGTTCTGGGACCCAAGCCAGGTGGGGCGGTTTCGCCCTACACCCGCGGTGAACGTGATCCTGGATTCCCTGGGTGTGGCCGAGGAGAGACCTGTACCCTGGGAGATCGCAGAAGAGCCTCGGCCTTCGGATGTCGTGCCTGTCCAGGGCGACTATGTGCTGACCCAGGGGGACATTGTCCGCGTGGCCATCTTCGAGCTCTATGCAGAGGGCCAGATGGTCACGAACGAGTACGTCGTCAACGAGACGGGCAGGATCTCGATCCCGGACGTGGGTGTTCTCCAGGTGGCCGGCCTGACCGAGACCGACCTGGAGGCGGAGATCAAGCGGATCCTCTCTCCTGGCATCCTGAAGAACCCCTCTGTCTCGGTCACCATGCTCAGCTCCCAACAGAGGACCTTCTCTGTGATCGGCGATGGGGTGGACGCGCCCGGCCGACACGTGATCCCCAGACACGACTTCCGGCTCACCGACGCCCTGGCCCTGGCCAGGGGCCCTCGCCAGTTCAATGTCAGCAACATCTACATATCGCGTGCCGTGAGGGAACCTGGCGCCCAAAGGCAGGCGTCCGCGCGCACGCGGCCCGCTGTCCAGCCCCTGGATCCGGTGCCCTCGGATGCGGATCGGGGCCTGCCCGCATCCGCCATGGCAGCGGACTCGGGCCTGTCCCACCCGTCCTGGTCCAACCCCTCCATCGCCTCGGAACGGGCCCTGATGGGCATGGTCCCTGATCCGTCCGCATCCTCGTGGAGTCGGGGATCCAGCCCGGTGATTGCATCCGTGGCGTTCCCCAAGGCCTACGGGCCGGACCCGATGTCCGAGGTGGTCAGCCCGTCGAGCTTCGAGAGGCTCGGCAAAGAGTCCGGGGCCTCGGCCCGGGCCCAGGGCAGTCCGGGTCTGCGGGACTCCAGGGCATACGCCTCGCAGGCCGGTCCGGATCTGCCTGCGGCCGGAGGGCAGGACGCGGCCATCGACTGGGTCTTCCAGGACGGCAGGTGGATGCCCGTGGCCAGGACAGGCCCCAGGCCGGCGATGCCTCAGCAGGTCTCCCCAGGCGATCCGGCCCGGGCCCAGCCTCGCACCCGGGTCGATCCGTCCGCAGGGGCGTACAGCGCGTCCGCGGCACCTGGTCGGCTCGAACCCTCTGGGGGCGGGGGCAGTTCGTACGGGGCTGCCGACCGCGCGGCGGGCACGGGTCCGATCGAGTGGGTGTTTGAGGACGGGCGCTGGGTGCCTGTGCCGGCCGGCGGCCCGGGGTCCCCCATGCCCCAGGCCGGGGATGGGCGGACGGCCTCCGCTCCTCGCCAGCCCCAGCCAGAGGCCGATCGTCCGCTCGGGGGCGTGCCCGGGTCAACGACCTTCGACGTATCCCGCCTGCCGCCTGCCGGTTCCTACCCGAACCAGGGCGCAGCCCAGGATTCCAGGGGGATCGAGTGGGTGTTCCAGGACGGGCGCTGGGTGCCCATCCAACGGGACACCGCTGCCGCGGGTCCGCTCCCCACGCAACTCGGCCCCAGCGAGCGCGTGATCCCGCTGGATCAGGCAGAGCCGAGGGAGAGGGAGGAACTGACCTGGGAGGAGGCGGTCCGGTCCCGCCTGATCCGCGTGCCCACGGACAAGTTGCTGGCGGGTGATCCCCGTTACAACGTCGTGGTCCAGCCCGGCGATACCATCCACGTGCCCGTGGACATCGTGGGCGAGTGTTGTATCATGGGCAACGTGAACCGGGCCGGGTACATCAACCTCACAGGCAGGCCCATGACCCTGAAGATGGCCATCGCCGCTGCGGGCGGACTCGGGCCCCTGGCCTATCCCAAAACCTGCGAGGTGGTCAGGCGGATCGGCGACAAGCGGGAGGAGATCGTCCTGGTGGACCTGGACAAGATCGCCAGCGGCGAGCAGCCGGACTTCTTTGTCAAGCCGAACGACCTGATCAATGTGGGGACGCACTACAGCGCCCGCTGGCGTGCCGTCCTGCGCAACGCGTTTCGGGCCACGTACGGGTTCGGCTTTGTGTACGACCGCAACTTCGCCTACGGGGACTACGGCTGGCCCGACTGGTTCTAACTTCATGTGGGACTATGGGAGAGGCAAGGCTTTGTTCAATGGACCGCACGGAGGAGGCGTCCACAGGCCGGTGGCTGGACCTGGGATGGGGCGCGGGCGTGTGGCTCGGCCTGATCGCGGGGCTTGTCCTCTTCGTGTTTCGGCATGAGGTGGCCGGGCTGGCGGGGCGTTGGTCCAGCGACCCCGGTTGGTCCCATGGGTTCCTGGTTCCCCTGTTCAGCCTGTACTTCGTCCACCAGCACAGGGGCCGGATCCTGCGCACGCCGGTCCGGCCCAGTGCCGCGGGCTGCATTTCCCTGGTTTTCTGGATCGGCATATACGTGTTCAACAGGGTCAGCCCCTCAGGGTACGCGTACCTCCGCTCCCTGGCCATGGTCATGGCCATCGGCTCGGTCGTGTGGTTTCTGGGGGGCCGGGCGATCCTGCGCGCGACCTGGCTGCCCGTGGCCTACCTGCTGTTTGCCGTGCCTCTGCCCGATCGCGCGATCGTGGGCCTGACCCTGCCGCTTCGGGTCGGGACCGCACGGGTCTCCGCCTCGCTGCTCGACCTGTGGCCCGGCGTGGACGCAACGGCCCGAGGTGCGGTCATCGACGTCCTCCATCGGGGTCGGGTCCTGGAGCCGGCACTCGACGTGGCGGATGCCTGCAGCGGCATGCGTCTGCTCGTGGCCTTTGTGGCCCTGGGAGTGGCTCTGGCCTACATCCAGCCGCGTCCCCTGTGGCACCGCGTCGTGCTCCTGGTCAGCACCCTCCCGATCGCCATCCTGTGCAACCTGGTGCGGGTGACCATGACGGGCTTCCTCTGCGTCTGGGTCGATCCTCGATATGCCCAGGGCGCGGCCCACGACCTGTTCGGCCTGGCCATGCTGCCCCTGGCCCTGGGCCTGTACGGCCTCCTGGCGTGGTTCCTGTCCAGCCTGTTCATCGACGAGTGCCAGGATGGCGGGCAGGACATCGTCGTGCGGGGATCGGGGCGCAGGATCACGGGGCCGCCCGTGGCACAGAAGGAGCCCGAGGCCGGCGCACACGGGGCGGGACCCGGGCCGGAGGACCAAGGGGGCAGGGCGGACCCGCGTCGGGTCCGCGTCGCGCTGGTCGGGTGCGCAGGGATCCTGGCCCTGTGCGGGGCCGGGCTGTCGGCTACCGCCAAGGGCCTCGGCCTGGTCCTCCAAAAGGACCCTTTGCCCCTGCGCAGGCCGTTCGACCGGATGGACGAGTCGGCCCTGGCCCCGTTCCGGGTGAAGGCCCGGTCCCGGATCGGGGACCCGCAGGTGCTCCGTAGCCTGGGCACAACGGATGTGCTCCAGTGGGTCTTGGAGGACGCGGAGCCGGACCGGGGCAGCACGGTCCGCTCGATATCCGTGTTCGTCACCTACTACGGCCTGCCGGACCGCGTGCCCCACGTGCCGGAGGAGTGCTACCTGGGCGGGGGTTTCCAGCAGTGGACTGCGGATCAGGTGCCCCTTGCCCTGGAGGGACCTGGGGCCCCGCAGACGCTGGCGGCCAGGTATCTCGTGTTCGGACCCAAAGGAGTGGGCCATTCTGCGGGCCTGTCCAATGTCCCCGTGTTGTATCTGTTCCGGGTCAACGGCCGTTATGCAGCGGACCGGGACCAAGTCCGAGCCGTCCTGAACCGGAACCTGTTCGGCAGGCACTCGTACTTCTCCAAGGTGGAGCTGTCCTTCGCAGGGGACGGCGGCACGCCGAGCCGGCGCGACGTGCTGGTGGCGGGCCGGAGGCTGCTGTCCCTGCTCCTGCCCTTGCTGGAGCGGGACCATTGGCCACAGGACCCATCGGACAACTAGACGGATCGATTGCGTAGGGGCTCGTCATGGCACGAAGGAAGAGGCTCAACAGGAAGGTGGCTTGGATCGGCGCGGCGGTGCTGGTTGTGCTGGCGGCCTCCGCGGTGTGGATCTTGTCCAGCCTGACCCGGGACCCGGAGACATGGGTCGACGACGCGGACGCGGCGTTGGCCGCCGGCGACTACGACGGCGCGCGGCGGAGTCTGTCCAGGGCCTATGATGCGACCCGGGAGCCTGCGGCCAGGGTCGATCTCCTGTTCAGGCTGGCCCAGGTCTACATCCGCACAGGGGACTGGACCCGGGTGATGGGATGCTGGGAACGGGTCCTCCAGGAGGACCTGGGGAACCTCCGGGCCCGCCTGGCCCTCCTGGAGACCAGGGCCCTGCAGGCCGAAGCGCAGGTCCGGCTGGGATCCGCCGACGCCGGGATCTGGAAGGACATCGAGACCCGGGCCACCGAGCTGCTGGAGGTCGTCACCCAGGCAGGCCTGGCCGGCCGCGACGCGGGGGAGTGGAGGGTGGCCGAGCTGGACGACCCGGCCGGGGGGCCCGAGCCTGAGCCGATCGGTCTGTATGGGCTTCGCGTCCGCGGCCTGGCCCTTTACCAGCAGGCCCGTCTGGGCGCGGTGGCCTCGCCCGGGCAGTGGCTGGACAAGGCGGAGGCGGACTTCCGCAGGGCCCTGGAGATCGACCCTGCCCACGTGGAGGCCCACAGGTATCTGTCCAAGATCGCTGCGGAGCGGGCCTCGCTCCTGGCAGCAGGGGGGGACGTTCAGGGAGCTGAACAGGCCAGGGCCGAGGCCGTGCGCATCCTGGAGCAGGGGGTTGCTGCCGCGGGCTCCCGCCCCAGGAGCCACCTCTACCTGTTGGACACCCAGCTCGACCGCGTTCTCATGGGGGATGCCGAGGAGGAGATCGCCGCCCGGCTGAACGACCTGGAGCCTCGGTTCCTGGAGATGGGCCGGTCCTTCAGCGCGGACG
>JAGOQT010000205.1 GCA_018007255.1 Phycisphaerae bacterium
TGTCCAGGGTGGGCGCGGGCTGGGTCCTGAGCGGCGTGGCGGCCGGGGCCTTGGGCATCGCCCTGTGCGGGGTCGCGGGGCGACTCAAGGAGCGGGACCTCAAGGCCCAGGCTGGAGGCCCGGGCGAGTTCTCCCTGGTCAAGGGCCTGCTCCTGTCCCTCCTGGCAGGCGTGCTCTCCGCAGTCTACGGCTTTGCCCTCGAGGTCGCCCAGCCCGTGGTGGACGTGGCGGAGCAGTACGGCGCAGGGCATTGGAAGGGCAATGTCGTGTACCTCTTCGCCAACACGGGGGCCTTCGTCACGGCTGCGCTCTACAGCCTCTACCTGGCGAACCGGAACAGGTCCTTCGGCGAGCTGACTCGACTCGCCCCGGGTCCGCAGAGGGCCAGCCTGCGGGCGAACTACCTCCTGGCCTTCCTCACCGGCACCCTCTGGTACGGCCAGTTCTTCTTCTACAACCTGGGCCACGTCCGTCTGGGCAAGGACTACGCCTTCTCCAGTTGGGCCATCCACATGATCATCCTGGTGCTGATCAGCAACCTGGTGGCCATTGTGTTCAAGGAATGGAAGGGGTGCAGCAGTCGCACCAAGGCAGCCATCGTCCTCGGTCTGCTCGTGCTCGTCGTCGCGGTCCTGCTCCTGACGTACGGCAACTTTCTCGGCGAGCGGGCCTCCGCATAGGGGGGAGCCGTCGGGAGGGTGAAAGACAGGACAGTGGAAACCCAGGAAGGCAAGAGGGAAGGAAGAAGTGGGATGGGCTTCGGCCCGTTCGGACCCTGTGAAGGACACCAACATGCAACGCTACGGATCCGTCATTGCCCTGCGACCGGAGAAGACCGCCGAGTACACCGCCCTGCACGCCGCGGTCTGGCCGGACGTCCTCAAGATGATCAAGCAGTGCCATATCCGGAACTACTCGATCTACATGAGGAGGCTCCCGGACGGCAGGCGCTACCTGTTCAGCTATTTCGAATACACGGGCGAGGATTTCGCCGCAGACATGGCCAAGATGGCCGCAGACCCCGCGACCCAGCGATGGTGGGCCGTGTGCAAGCCCTGCCAGGAGCCGTTGGCGGACCGCGGCCCGGACGAATGGTGGGCCGGCATGGAAGAGGTATTCCACCTGGACTGAACGGGCCGGCCCGAGACCGTGTTCCGTGCGCCCCCGTCCCCCGACCGGAGCCGGGGGTTCGGCCCGCCGCAGGCTCCGGTCCCGGGTGCATCTGCCTGCATGGCCCCAAGGGCTCTACTGGACGGCAAAGCCCACGTACGAGTGGGGCAGCACGGTCATCGTAAACGAGGTACGCGGGGGCGGGCTGGCCGGGCCCCGACCGCGAAACCCGCCGCCGAATCCCCCGAACCCGCGACCCGCGGACGGGGCGGGCAGGATGTCCTCGCCGGTCAGCAGGTTGTGGATCTTCGCCGCTGTGTCCGCAACCGAGATCGTCACCTCCGCGGCTGTGGACAGGTAGTTCTGCACAAGGAACGTCTTGTTGTCGTACCGGAACAGGGCCACCTGCGCAGGGGCGTTCTCGATGCGGATCGGCTCCGCCGAGCCCACGGTCGCGCGAATGACCGAAAGCACGGTGGTCGGGAGGGCGTACAGGTCCGCCGGATCGTTCGGGATGGTCAGGACGTACAGCTTGCCCTTGGAGTAGTCGCACGACAGGACGACCGGATAGGTCGTCCCCCCCGGGGAGATGCCCAGGGCGTCGCCCCACGCGTCGTGCGTCAGGACGTTCAGGTACTTGATCTCGGGGATGAGGATGTCCCTGGCGGCCTCAAAGGGGTCCGGCTCGCCCTCGCGCCTGACCATGCCGCGCCCGCCCCGCATCGGCGCGCCCGGACCGCCGGCAAACGTGAAACGCCGCACTGGAACCGTGACGCCGGTGGCGTCCAGTTCGCAGAGGTCTTCCATGCCCTTGCCCTGCATGGCCCGCACGAAACCGGAGGTCACACAGACCGATTTGCCGGCCTTGAGCTGGGCCTGGATCTTGGCGATGATCTGGGGATCCCATTTCGCCTGTTCGGTCAGGAGGACCATGTCCGCGTCCGTGGGGAACTGCGGGAGGATGTCCATGGGCAGTCCGATCATGCCCAGGTAGTCGTGGAGGAACTCCTCGCCGGTGGCGTGATAGGGTGTGTAGGTCTTGACGCCCGCGGGCCTGCCCACGTGCGCCAGGACCTGGTCCACCTGCCCGAGGCTGTACGCCGCGACGTCCGCAAACAGGGGATTCCCACCCTCGGGGACCGTGCTCTGAACCTCGGCCAGGTTGAGGCTGGTGGGCTGGTCAGCCCAGGTGCGGTTGGCCCCGCCCCGGATTCCACCCAGCATGCCGGCGTAGTGGAAGCAGCACATCTCGGGACAGCGGGCAAAGACCGTGTTCAGGACCTGCTCCGCATAGCGGTCGATCGGGTTGGCCCCCCCCTGGTCCACCCAACCGCCCTTGTTGACCCCGGGCTTGAGGTTGTCCATGAACCGCATGATGTTGTAGCTGAGGTATGGCTGGAGGTGCTGTTCCTGTCCGAACCACAGACGCGACTCGGTTCCGGCGAACATCCCGTCCACGATGAACGGGACCTTCTCGGTGTCGTTGCCCATGCCCGCGTACTGGTCGTACCAGTTGGCCATCTTCACAACGACCTTGCACTTGGGATTGACCGCCTTGGCGGGTTTCACGATGAGGTTCTCCGTAACCTCCCGCATGGTGTCCAGGCGATACTGGGTCCACGACCGGTCGCCCTTGGCCTGGATGTTGTAGTCGGTCTTGCGGTTGAAGAAGAAGTAATCGTCGAGCAGGATCTCGTCGAAGTGGCGGGCGGCCAGTTCCACGGCCTTCCGGGCGAACTCGCGGTTCTCGGGGTCGGCGTAGTCGAAGCCCTGGTAGCCGTAGGCCTCGCTGATGCTGTAGGCCAGGGCCCCGCAGACCTCCACGCCCTGGTCCTGGTAGAACTTCTTGAGCCGCTCCAGCCCGGCCTCGTCGACCAGGGTGTGGTTGCGCATGACCTCCAGATAGAGCTTGTCGATCTTGAGGTTGCGCGTCAGGGTCGACCAGGACCGGGCCGGGTCGGGGTTGCCGTTCATCAGGCCCTGTACGGTGCTCTGGATCGCATAGGTGGAGACAAGGAAGCTCTTGTAGTGGCCCTGGGCCCAGGCAGGAACCGCCCCCAATCCCAGGGTCACCAGCACGGCCATCTCGCGCACACGACTCTTCATGATCGCCTTTCAACCAGCACGGACTCGGACCTTTCGCTCAGCAACGGCGCCGGCGTTCCTGCCTGCGAGTATACCCCCTGTCCCCTGGAGAATACAGGATCGAGACACTCCCGAGCGGGCCGTTTGCGCAGAGTCGGGTCCCGTAGAACCCGCAGCCTCAGGAGGACTCCAGAAACTCCCTGGGGACCATGCCCTCCCGCCTTCGGACCTCGCGGTACCGCGTCCGGATCGTCTCCTTGACCTCCACCGGTCTGGAGATCCCGGCCAGGGACACCTTGGGCGTGGTCTGGTCCTCCGCCAGCACCGTGATCGTGCCGTACCCCAACATCCGCTGCAGGACCCCCTGGTCCACCACCACGTCCTTGACCCGGTACAGCTCCAGTTCGTTCACGTGTTTCGCCAGCCACCCGCGGCGCACGAACAGCCGTTGGCTGGTCAGCCGGTACCGGTAGGACTTCGTTCCGATCCACACCAGCGCAAGCAGGATCACACCTGCGGCCAGCAAGGCCAGACCCACCCACCGCAGCCACGGGGCCTCGGCACGCATCGCAACGAACGCCCCCAGCGCGATCAAGATCACACCCAGACCGATCCGGCCTGCAAAGGACCGCACGACCGGACGCAGGTTGAAGACCTCGGTCTCCTGCTCGGCCCCATCCGGCCCGGGATGGGCCGCCTCCGACTCCCGGATCAGCCGGGCGGTCTGGAGCCCCCCCGCCCCAGGCGCCTGGGGGACGAGCATCGCCTTCTGGCACCTGCGGCACGTCACCTGCCGGCCGTACAGGGATTCATCGCCGGTGTTCATCTCACGACAGTGGGGACACTCGAATCGGATCGCTTCCATATCGCCTCGTAGCCTGGCTCAACCATCAGGGGTTCATGGGTCAGCCTAGTCCCTCGCCGCGGGCCTGTCAACACGGAACCCAATCCCGCACGCCGCCCGCCATGGACCGGGAACCAGAGACCAGGAGCCCCTCCTGCCGGAAACTGGAAACCAAAAAAACGAAGACCCCTGTGCCCTGTCGTCCTGGCCGGCCCGCGTTGTGAGTGCAAGGCAGCCCCCTTTTCCGGACCCTCGGATTCGAGCTTGAAAAGGGGATACACACACGCAGGAAAGGGCTTGATCCACAACGGGGTTTGCGGTATACTCGGCACACTCGGGCGAGCGAGTCAATGACACATTCACACACGCAAGAATGGGGGTATGGGATGAAGCTGCATCAATGCCTGATCGGTCTAGTCGCCACGTGTCTGTTCGCGGGCCTCGGATCCGCAGCACCTGTCAACCTGCTGACCAATCCCGGTTTCGAGACCGGCGACCTGACCGGGTGGTCTGTGGGCGGACCCTGCGGCGGCTTCGGCGTATCGACCGACGGGACGCCGATCCCGGGCGTGACCTACTACAGTCTTGCACCGGCCTACCAGAATGTCCGCACCGGCTCGTACGGGGCCTACGCCGTGACGGCCGATTCAAATCGCGAGTACGTATTCTTTGGCCAGTTGGTGAACCTGAATCCTGGGGCCTACACGGCCAGCTTCTACATGGGACACGATGAGTCCGGTCCCATTGGAATCAGCTCGGTCTACTCCGGCTCGCTCGGGTTCTGGGTCGATGGCGTGCACCAGCCCTTCCTCGACAACCATGCGGGCAACTTCTATCCGGGCTCCACGGCCTCGGACTTCACCCTGTTCAGCGCGGAGTTCACGAGCGACGGCGGACCCAGCTTCGTCGAGTTCAGGATCTCCGGGAGCGGCACCGCACGGGCAGGGATCTCGGTGGACGACTTCAGCCTCACCGGAACAGGGGACTTGCGCATGGCCGCTGTGCAAGCGCCGGCCCCGGGGGCGATCCTGCTGGGCGGCCTGGGTACGGCCCTGATCGGCTGGCTGCGGCGCAGCAGGACCCTGTGAGACCGTAGGGAGGGCACGATCTTTCGGGGGCTGTGGGCCTTGCCCACGGCCCCGTTTTCATGGCCCTGGCCTGGATGGATCAGGGCTTCGAGACAACGGGCTCGACCCGGCCCGCATCCTCCAGCGACATCCGGATCGCAGCGATCCGGTCCGCGGAGCCGGCAAAGAGACCCTCGGGAAACTCATAGTACCGCAGGATCTGGTCGAAGATGGCCTGGCTCAGGTTGGAGTTGAAGGACATGCCCGCCAGGTACTGCAGTCTCAGGTTGCGGTCCGTGTTGATCTGCGCGTCTCGCATCCACTCCTGAAGCCGCCGTCCGTGTCCGGCGTACGTGGCCAGCAGGTCATTCGCGGAGGGGAATCCCACATTGGCCAGGGATTGAACGACCTGGGCATACTCGGGACGGGCCAGCCTCTCCGCCAAGGCATCCAGGTCGATCCGCGTCGGCTCAACCTGACCGAACAACACGGCGTCGTACCCCTCTCCGGCGACATCGTTGCTCCAGAGAATCCCATTGGGGAAGACCTTGAAGAATGTGGCGAACAGGCTCTTGGCAGTCTCGGGGTTGCTCTCGTACAGGGGGACCCACAGGGCCATCACGCCGCCCGGGTTGAGGTGTTCCCTGCACATCGTGTAGTACTCCACCGTGTTCAAGGCGGCACACCCCTTGACCCACGGGTCAATGGGGTCCGACGTGATGACGTCGAACTTCTCGCGGGCCGTTCCGATGAAGTGCCGCCCGTCGTCGCAGACCACGACCGTGCGGGGATCGTTCACCACGTCGTAGTTCTCCTCCTTGAAGTAGGGCGCAACGGACGTGGGCACGAGCGGCTCGATGTCGCAGATGACGATCCGCTTGACCTCGGGATAGGGGACGAAGCTGCCCGCGGTGACGCCCGCCCCGCAGGCCACCACAAGCACGGATTGGGGGTTGCCTTGGACCAGGGCCGGGATGTGGCCCAGCATGCGCTGCAGGCGCATGTCCTGCGGTTCGCTCGAGGCCTGCACCTTGCCCGCCCCATGAAAGCTCCGCACGCCGTCGGTGCACTGGGTCACCGCCACGGACACGCTCATGCCCTCGCGCGCGAAGATGCAGTAGCGATCCGACTGCCCCCGGTTCGGAGGGACCTCGTGCGGGTCGACGACCCCGGGGACCAGGGTCTCGGCCCACGTGGCCATGTAGCGTCCGTAGGCGGTCAGGCCCCAGGGAGGGGTCGGGATGTTCAGCACCAGCAGGGTCGCCAACGCGGCCACGCAGCCGATGCACGCCCATCGGGCACCGAGACCCACGGCGCCGCGGTGCCGCGGCGAGACCGCCAGGAGGAGCGCCCCATTCACGGCCGATAGGGCGATCATCACGCCCTGGCTGCCGCGTGTCCCCAACCAGGGCACCAGGATCATGCTGAAGCCAAGCGAACCCAGGATCGCACCGATGGTATTGGCCGCGTACACGCCGCCGACCAGGCGCCCGGGCTCGTAGGTCGTGGCAGGGTCAGGGGTCTCCGGGGCACTGCGACCTGCGGCCATGGGCCGGGACGCCCTTGCAGGCCCGCCCCAGGCCGCCGAGGCCAAAGCCAACGGGAAACTCGCGCCCCAGAGGATGGCCCCCGGCAGCACCGCCCACGCGGACCGCAGTAGATCGAGCTGGAAGTTGAACCAGGGGCTCTTCGACAGGGACGGATTGATCGGCCAATAGGGCAGCGAGTCCGCAAGGACGTACGCAGCCCACGCAACCGCGCCCATCAGAAGCACCTGGCAGCCGGCGAGCGGAGCCCACGGCCGCGGACTGTGGCGGGAGATCATCGAACCGATGCTGCTGCCGATGCCCAGGCCGAAGAGGAAGACCGCCAGGATGATCGAGAAGGTGTACACCGTCCCGCCCAGCAAGAGCGAGAGCAGCCGCGTCCAGACCACCTCTGCGCCGAGGGCGGTCAGCCCGGAGATCCCGATCACCACGTACGCGATCCTCGCCCCCCCGGGGCGGGCGGGCAGGCCCCCCGCAGGCATGGAGGCGGCGGCCTGTTGCGGTCGGTGAGCCGTGCGGCCGGCAAGGACCAGGGCGATCGCCGCCACAGCCAGGTTGATCCCCACCGCGACATAGGTCGCCAC
>JAGOQT010000206.1 GCA_018007255.1 Phycisphaerae bacterium
GATGTAGTAGTACCCGTTCCGCTTGTAGAGCTTGGGCCCCTCCACAGTGGGGTTTCGGTCGTGGCCGTCGAACACGATGACCCCGTCGTCCAGCATCCGGGTGCCGTCCGGGCTCATGCGGCTGACCACCAGGATGCTCTTGATGCCCGATCTGCTGCCCGCCAGTGCGTTGACCAGAAAGGCCCGGCCGTCGTCGTCCCAGAACGGGCAGGGGTCGATCCACCCCTTGGCCTCCTTGACGAGCAGGGGTTCGGACCACGGCCCCGCCGGGTTCTGGGCCTTGACTACGTAGATCCCGTAATCCGGGTCCGGATAGTAGATGGTGAACTCGCCCCTGTGGTGGCGGATGGCAGGGGCCCAGGAGCCGCACCCGGGCTGGGGCCTGCGATAGACCTCTGCAGGGGGCTGGTGCGGGTACACGTGCGCGATCAGGGCCCAGTTCACCAGGTCCCTGGAGTGCAGGATCGGCAGGCCCGGCGCGCACTGGAAGCTGGAGGATACCATGTAGAAGTCGCGGCCCACGCGGACCACGTCCGGATCCGAGTAGTCCGCGTGGAGCACGGGGTTCTTGTAGGTCCCGTCCCCCTGGTCCGCAACCCAGACGTTGGAGAGGGGGACTCCGGCGCATGGGGACGACTCGGTCCGCGCAGGCACACGGCAGCGGCACGAGGTCAGGGCCAGCAGGGAAAGGCAGGACGCGCCATACACCAGACGGGTCCGGGTGCTGAGGTCCATCATCGGTCGAGGCATCTGGGTCTCCTGTGCGCGTCGTACGGAATCCACGGCGATGGGGCCCATCGCCCTGCAGAGTCCGACCTTTGGCCTTTATATCCTGTTGGAGCCACCCCATCAATCCCGTACACCCCGCCGGCCTGGGCCTCTTCTCTGAAAGGGGTATCCGCAGAGGCCTCACGAAGGTAAGATCTACGGCGATGCTCCACGATCCGTGCCTGCTTATAGAGAGGACCGTATGAACCGAATGCGCTGCCTGATCCTGGTCTGGGTGGTCTTGCCTGGCGCGGTCCTGCGATCTGCAACAGGGTCTGCAGGACCCGATCCCAACCTCCGCACGCGGCTGGAGTCTCTGTCAGGCGTGGTGGAGGTGAAGGAGACGCGGTTCGACAGACGGCTCTTCTCCGAGGGATACGAGGTCACGGTCGAGCAGCCGCTCGACCACCAGAGTCCCGGAGGGGAGAGATTTCGGCAGAGGGTCTTTGTGGCCCATTCCGGATACGATCGCCCCGTCCTGCTCGAGACCGAGGGCTATGCGGCCTTTGGGACCTCGGGTGGGGAGCTGCAGCGGATCCTGGGGGGCAATCAGGTCACGGTCGAACACCGGTTCTTCGGCAGGTCTGTGCCGTCGCCTGTCCGATGGGAGTATCTGACCGTGCGACAGTCCGCCGATGACCTGCACGCGGTCGTCACCTTGCTCAAGTCGGTCTATCCGGGCAAATGGGTGAGCACCGGTGTGAGCAAGGGGGGACAGACCGCCTTGTTCTACAAGTGCTATTATCCGGATGACGTCGATGCCACCGTGGCGTACGTCGCCCCGATCAACGTGGCCCAGGAGGACCCCCGCATCTATCAGTTCCTCCAGACCGCAGGAGACGCGGCGACCCGCAAGAGGATCAAGGACTTCCAGATCGCCCTGCTGCGGCGGGAGGACGAGGTCCTGCCCCTGGTCCAGGTCCAGGCCGAGCGAAGCCGGTGGACCTTCGCGATGGGCCTGTCCGAGGCCTACGAGTACGGCGTGCTGGAATACCCCTACGCCTTCTGGCAGGACGGCACGGATCCGAACACCATACCCGCGCCCGACGCGCAGGCAGAGGCCCTGGCCGCGCACTACAATCGCGTGGGCATGCTTCGCTACTACTCGGACCAGGGCAAGAGGCAGTTCGAGCCCTTCCTCTACCAGGCCTTCACGGAGATGGGGTACTACAACTACGACATCACGGACTTCAAACCCTATATCAAGACCCTCAAGAACCCCTCCAACCTGGCGATCTGTCCGGACGGGGTCCGGATCGTGTACAACCCCGCGACCATGGCCTTTGTCTATCACTTCCTCCAGTACGAGGCCCATCGCGTCGTCTATATCTACGGGGAGATGGACGCCTGGTCCGCGACCCAGATGCAGCTCATCGGACGTACGGACGCCGTCAAGATCGTGGTGCAGGACGCCCATCACGGGGCCCGGATCAGCCGCTTCTCGCCCGAACAAAAGGAGCTGTTCTACTCCAAGCTCGAGGGATGGTTGGGTCTGCGCCTGGCCCGGCCCTGAGTCGTCGATCGACGTGTTCGAGTCCAGGCAGGCGATCCCTTCGTGTCTACGGATCCCTGTCCCCCCAGTGGAACCAGACCGCGGGTCCCCCTTGTGCGCGGGCCACGCCGCCTCGACACCACGACCGCCGGGCGTTATCCTCACGGACACCATGAGCATGGCCGGAACGGAGATCCCCATCGGGGCGCACGCAGAGTCTGACTGGACTGACCCAAGGCCACGATGGACTGCCCCGTTGCAGACCGCTCTCCTGCCCGCCCACGAAGCCGTCTCCCATCCGCCTTTCCTAGGAGGTGTGCCATGTCTGGTCCTGCCCGGTCCTGTCTCCTCTCCACTGGGGTCCCGTGGATCGCCATGCTCGGGGCCTGCCTGCCCGCGGCAGGGCAGGCGCCTCTGGTTCAGCTGAACTGGCTGGACGGCAGGCCTCCGGCCGTGCGCCAGGGCGTCAGCTGGGGTGTGCCCTGGCCCAAGGGGGGCGTGCAGAAGGGGGCCTCGCTGGTCCTCCGGACTGCGGACGGCCAGGCGGTCCCCATGCAGACCTGGCCGCTGGCGTACTGGCCGGACGGCTCGATCCAGTGGAGCGGCCATTCCATGGTCGGCGGACCGCAGACGGCGGGGCCGCTCACGATCGCGCCGGGCACGGCGGCAGCGGCCTCGGTCCGGCTCGCCGTGGCGGACGGCGGCGGGACCCTCGACGTCGACACCGGGTCCCTCAAGGCGCACATCCTCAAGCAGGGCGAGAACCTGTTTGAGTCGCTGTGGATCGGCGATCGGCAGGTCGCCGCGAACGGCAAGCTGATCGCCAGGCTCGAGGATCGCTCGATGTACGAATCGAGCGGCGTCGTGCGGGAGCGGACCTTGGTGAGCCGCGTCACCAGGGTCTCGCTGGAACAGGCCGGCCCGATCCGCGCAGTGGTCAAGCTCGAGGGAGAACACGCATCCCCCGACCGCGCCCTGCTTCCCTTCGTCGTGCGCCTCACCTTCTACGCCGGGTCCGAGTCGATCCGACTCGTGCACTCGTTTGTGTACGACGGAGAGAGCCACAAGGACTTCATCCGGGGACTGGGCCTGTCCTTCTCCGTGCCGTTCCAGGAGGAGTTGCACAACCGCCACGTGCGGTTCGTGGGGGATGCGGCCGAGGGCGGGGTGTGGGTGCAGCCGGTCCGGCTTCTCCCGGGGTATCGCAGCTTCCCCCGCGACCTCTACGACCTGCACCTGGGCGGCAAGCGCATGCAGGACTACGGCGGGAGCCTGCCCGGCGCTGTGGCCAGCGTCCCCGTGTGGAACGACTTCCGGCTGGTCCAGCTCGGACCCGACAGCTTCTCGATCGACAAACGCACGCAGGACCAGAGCGCATGGCTGCACGTGAACCACGGCAGGCGTTCCTTGGGAATGGCCGTGTTGGGGGACGTCTCCGGGGGCCTCGCGGTGGGCGTGAAGGACTTCTGGCAGAAGTGCCCGGCCAGCATCGAGATCCGCCGTGCCGCCTCAGATGTGGGAGAGATGAGGGTCTGGCTCTGGTCCCCCGAGGGGGAGGCGATGGATCTGCGCCACTACGACGTCCAGGGCCATGGCCTCGAGACGAACTACGAGGACTGGAAGCCGGGCTGGGACAACGCCTATGGAGTGGCCCGCACGGCCGACCTCCTGCTCTGGGCGTTCTCTCAGATTCCCTCCAACGAGTCGCTGCTGGACGGGGCCCAGGGCGCGGCCCAGCCTCCCCTGTTGGTCTGCACACCGCAGTACTACCACGAGGTGGCCGCGTTCGGGACCTGGAGCCTTCCGGACAGGTCCAGCCCGGCCAAGAAGTGGCTGGAGGATCAGGTCGAGCAGCTCTGCGGATACTATCGCGCACAGGTCGAGGAGCGGCGTTGGTACGGGTTCTGGGACTACGGGGACATCATGCACCACTATGACTTCGGGCGGCATGAGTGGCGATACGACGTCGGAGGCTGGGCGTGGAACAACAGCGAGTTGGCTCCGGATATCTTCCTCTACTTCATGTTCCTGCGCACCGGCAGACCCGAGATCTTCCGCATGGCCGAGGCGATGACCCGGCATACCAGCGAGGTGGACGTGCATCACATCGGCGTGTTTGCGCCGCTGGGGTCGCGACACAATGTCCGGCACTGGGGGGACGGCGCAAAGCAGCCCCGGATCAGCCAGTCCACGTTCAAGCGGTTCTACTACTACCTGACCACGGACGATCGCGCGGGCGATTTGATGCGGGAGCAGCTGGATGCGGACCTGGCCTACCGCCGCGTGCGGGAGATGGACACCGGTCGCGTGCCCGTAGGCGTGGTCGCAGGGAACCAGACCACGCCGTGGACCGGGGAGGACATGGCTGCGCGGGGGCTGGGCGGCGCGAGGGCGGCAAGGGGTGCTGCGCAGGCCCGGGCCGCCGCTGCGGAGACCTCCCCGCAGTTCTACAGCGACGGCAGGCCCATGGAGTCCCGGTACAGCGACGTCCAGTTCGGCCTGGACTGGATCTGCTACGCCATGAACTGGACGACCGAGTGGGAACGTACGGGCGATCCCGTTTGGCGGGACCGGGTCCTGGCGGGCATGAGAACCATCGTGGCCAGGCGGGGCAGCGGGCCGGGCCCAGGGCGGTACTTCGATGTCATCTTCGGCGGCGCGGAGGCGATGGCCCAGATGCAGCCGATGTACGACGCCCCAGAGTTCTGGGCATACTGGGCGGAGGCATGCCGCCAGATGGCCTCCAGCAGCGGGTCCAACATGACCGCCCCTCGCATGGCTGCGTACGCGGCCTCCGTCACGAAGGACGCCGCACTGGGCAGGCGGGCGTGGGATGCCCTGATCGGAGATGCAGACGTGTTTGCCCCGATCGCCCAGCCCCAGCGAATCGCCGGGCCGGATGTCCTGCACCCCAGGCATGACCCGGTGTTCCTGGGCGGATCTGCAGGCTGGCAGCTGCACGGACCGGCCAGCATCCAGTGGGCGCTGAACGCCCTGGAGGCCCTTGAGCTGGCCAAGGACTACCTGCCGGAATGGGAGGCCTCTCGGACACGAACGCCCCGGCAGGGGCCCTGACAGCACAGAGTCCTCCTTGGGGCGACTGTGCTTGGATCCCCGCCCGGACGTGCACGGCCCGCGCCCGGTTTGACCTCGGGGTCGAGGTGGGTGTACAATCCGTGCGGCCCGGGCGAGGCGGCAAGGGCCTGCAGGGTGTCTGCAGAATCCACCTCGCTGGGCGGGCGCCGTCCTGGCATGAGGCGCCCGGGTCCGGGCCCGAGGGGATCGTGGCTTGCTCCCACGGGAGATGATCGCATGGGACCGATCCAACGGGGTGTCTGGCGATGGGCTTGCGTCCTGGTCCTCTGCGTGCTGGCGCAGGCCGGCTCACAGGCGCACGCTGCAGGGTCCGCAAGGCCGAACATCCTGTTCATCTTCTCCGACGATCACGCCTGGCAGGCGGTGAGCGCGTACCATGCCCGGCTGGTCCGCACGCCGAACATCGACCGGCTTGCGAACGAGGGGATCCGTTTCGACCGGTGCCTGGTGACCAACTCGATCTGTGGGCCGAGCCGTGCCACGGTCCTCACCGGCACCTACAGCCACCGAAACGGATTCTACCACAACGGAAACCGGTTCGATGGCTCGCAGACCACGTTCCCCAAGCTGCTCCGCGGAGCCGGCTACCAGACCGCCTTGGTGGGCAAGTGGCACCTCGTGTCCGACCCCACCGGGTTTGACTATTGGGAGATCCTCCCGGGCCAGGGGCAGTACTACAACCCCCCGACGAACCGCGGCGGCCGGCGCGTGCAGCACCAAGGCTATGTCACGGAGATCGTCACCGACCTGGCCCTGGACTGGCTCGAGGCTCGCGACCCCTGCAGGCCGTTTCTCCTGATGGTCCATCACAAGGCCCCCCATCGCCCGTGGGAGCCGAGCCTCAGGCACCTGGGCCACGACCGAGACCGGGCCTACCCGGAGCCCGAGACCCTGTTCGACGACTACGCGGGGCGGGGCCAGGCTGAGCGAGGGCAGGACATGACCCTCGAGCGGACCCTGACCGACCAGGACGTGAAGCTCGTGCCCCCCGCCTCGCTGACCCCGGAGCAGCGCAGGGCGTGGGATGCCTACTACCAGCCCAGAAACGAGGCCTTCAGGCAGGCCAATCCCCAGGGCAGGGACCTGGTCCGGTGGAGATACAACCGGTACCTGCACGACTACCTGGGCTGCATCCTGTCCGTGGACGAAGGCGTGGGCCGGCTCCTCGACTATCTGGGGACATCGGGTCTGGATCGGAACACGATCGTCGTGTACGCATCGGACCAGGGCTTCTTCCTAGGAGAACACGGCTGGTTCGACAAGAGGTGGATCTTCGAGGAATCGCTCCGCACGCCCTTGTTGATCCGTTGGCCCGGTGTCGTCAGACCGGGCAGCGTGAACCAGGCCATCGTGTCCAACCTGGACTTCGCGGAGACCTTCCTCGAGGCGGCCGGCGTGCCTGTCCCTGCCGAGATGCAGGGCCGAAGCCTCCTGCCCCTGCTCAGGGGCAGCACGCCTTCCGACTGGCGCAGGGGCTTCTACTATCACTACTACGAGTTCCCGGGCTGGCACAGCGTGCAGAGACACTACGGTCTGGTGACGGACCGCTACAAGCTGGTCCGCTTCTATGGGCCTGCGATGGACTACTGGGAGCTCTTTGACCTCCGGAGCGACCCGCACGAGCTCACGAGCGTGTACGACCGAGCAGAGTACGCCTCTGTCCGGAAGGGGCTTGAGGTCGAGCTGGCACGGCTCCGCACGGACCTGGCAGTGCCCGCCACAGACCCGCCTGAGGCCGTGCCCCAGCAGGGCGGGTGAGTCCGTGGGCCAGGACATCCGCAGAGGCGGCACGGCCTGACGCTCATGCGTTTGAGCGAGGCCTTGAGAACATGCAGAATTCAGATCATCCAAA
>JAGOQT010000207.1 GCA_018007255.1 Phycisphaerae bacterium
CGGTTGACCTTCAGGCAAGGCAGGTTCATCCCCTCCACCGCCTCGATCACGAAGTGCACCAAGTCGTCCGGACCGACCCACTCCCGCAAGTCCACCGGCAGTAGCATGGGGCTGTCCCGATCTACATTCACGTATCGCGTAGCCATGGCTATGACTCTACACCAGCCCCTGTCAAAAAGCGCGCCCTAAGTCCGACAGGCTCCTAGGCCGGTTCCAGGTCCCGCCACGCCCTGCCATCGAGGCCCATCAACTGGTCACAGGCAGGGAAGGTGCTTGCGCCGGCTGCGTAGCGGTGCACCGACCCGGCGCCGGATTCGCAGACCCGGAGCACGGGATCCAACAGACGCCAGGTCGTCTCCACGCTGTCAAACCGCATGAAGAGGGTCTGGTCGCCCACCATGCAGTCCAGGAGCAGCCGCTCGTAGGCATCCGGCATCTCCGTTCTGAACACGGTCTCGTAGTGGTACCGCATGTTGAGGGTGCCCATACACAGCTTGGACCCGGGCTGCTTGGCCTGGAGACTCAACCCCATGCCTTCCCTGGGCTGGATGCGGAGGACCAGGACATTCGCGGGCATGGGGTCCAGGCCCGCGGCCGCAAACATCGAATGGGGGACCTGTCTGAAGACCACGGCGATCTCGGTGTTCTTGAAGGCCATCCGCTTGCCGGTCCGCACATAGATAGGGACGTCCTTCCACCGCCAGTTGTCGATGAGCAGCTTGGCGGCGACAAAGGTCTCGGTCCTGGATCCGGGCCGCACCCCCGGCTCTTCCAGATAGCCGGGCACAGGCGAGGGCTCGCCCGGCAGTCTGCCCGGTCCATACTGGCCTCGGACCACGACGGTGTCCAGGCGGTCCAAGGGAAACGGTCGGATCGCCCGAAGCACCTTGGCCCGTTCGTCTCGGATGGAGTCCGCCTCGAATGTGGCGGGGGGCTCCATGGCCACCAGGGCCAGCATCTGAAGCATGTGGTTCTGGACCATGTCGCGGAGTGCGCCCGCCTCATCATAGTAGCGACCCCGGTGCTCCACGCCGATGGCCTCTGCGATTGTGATCTGGATGTGGTCGATGTAGTGGCGGTTCCAGATCGGCTCGAAGATCGCGTTGGCGAATCGGAACATGAGGATGTTTTGGACGGTCTCCTTGCCCAGGTAGTGATCGATCCGGTAGATCTGCGGCTCCGCAAAGCAGTGTGCGATGGCCCGGTTCAGGGCTGTGGCGCTGGCCAGATCCCGCCCAAAGGGCTTCTCGATGACCAGCCGGGTCCGGGCCAGGGGCGCCTCTCCGGCACAGGCCAGACCGGCCTCGGCCAGGTGTTGGGTGATCGGGCCGAACAGGGCGGGCGGGACCGCCAGATACACGATGACGTTGCCCTGCAGGTCCATGCGATGGTTGGCCGCTGCAACCTCGGCTGCCAGACGGGCGTAGAGGTCGGGTCCGTCGTACTCGCCGCTGACATAGGAGAACCGCCGAACCAGGGCGTCCAGAAGGTCGGGGGGGTAGCCGGGGTACGCGGCGGTGACCGCCTGCCCGGCCCGGTCTCGGAACTCGTCCTGGGACCAGGAGGTCCTCCCACATCCAATCAGACAGAATCGGTCGCTCAGGAGACCTCTTCTGTGGATCCGGGCCAGGGCTGGGATCAACTTCCTGTTCGCGAGGTCTCCGGATGCCCCAAACAGGACCAGGACGCAGGGAGGCCCCGGCGTCTCTGCACACAGGATATCCGAAGTGGTGATCTCGGGCTCCATGTCCGGCAAGATGGCCCGCCCCCTGGCCGCGTTGACCGGGCCCAGGCGCCGTCCCGCGACCCGCTGTCCGGGCGCACGGCCCGGCCCGCTGGACAGGCGAAAGGGGAGGGGGCGACTAATCGTCGTCGATGGGTTCGAACTCGTCCTTGCCCACGCCGCAGTCCGGGCACACCCAGTCGTCCGGCAGATTGGCGAAGGCCGTACCAGGCTCGATGCCGTTGTCCGGGTCGCCCACGGCTGGATCGTAGACGTATGCGCACATCAGGCAGCGATACTTCTTCATGGCACTCTCCTTACTTTCACGGCGTATCAGACCAGCCGCTTATATAATGCCAGGTCGCCGGGAGTCCAACCCTTTTTTTGCGGGGCCTCAGGCGGCAGGGGGACGGGGCTGGGGGGACTGCCCCTTGATGGGCCTGGGCCTCAGGGTATACTGGCGGCCATGCAGATCCGTCACGCTCGAGTCCAGGATGCGAAGGCCATCAACGCCCTCATCGGGTACTACGCGGAGCAGGACCGGATGCTATTCCGGTCCGTGGCCGACATCTACGAGAACCTCCAAACCTTCCTGGTTGCCCAGGACAGCGGCGAGGTCGTGGGGTGCTGCGCCTTGGAGGTGGTCTGGGCCGACCTGGCTGAGGTCAAGTCCGTGGCTGTGGACGCAGCCCGCCAGTCCAAGGGAATCGGCCGGGCCCTGGTGACCGCGGCCCTGGACAAGGCCCGGGGACTGGGCGTGTCCAGGGTCTTTGCCTTGACCCTGGAGCCGGCCTTCTTCAGCAAGCTTGGATTCGTCGAGGTGCCCAGGGAGAGCCTGCCCATGAAGGTCTGGAGCGACTGCGCACGCTGCCCCAAGCAGCAGGACTGCGACGAGGTCGCCATGGTGAGAGAGATTCGTCCCTGAGTCTGTAGGCACGCTGCCCCCTGTGTCTCGGACCCATGGGGAGCGAAGGGGGCCGCTCCAGAACGCCCCTCAGACTGGGCGGGCCGTGCTGGCGGAGCAGTGCCGGCGCCTTCCTGTGCAAGGGCCCTGGCAATCGTGCGGTGGGCCCTTAGTCCACGGAGCGGACGATGTAACCGCCGGACTTCTCGTCGAAATCGAGCTTGATCAGACCCCGGTCCTCCGCCTCCTGCAGCAGGTCGCTGAACGACTTGAACCCATAGGCCCGCTCGTTGAACCCGGGGCTCCGCCGCTTGATGGCCTGCTTGATCATGGACCCCCAGATCCGCTCGTCTTCGTCCCGTTCCTCGGCCAGGGCCTCCAGGGTCTCCACCACCAGGTCGAGGGCCTTGGCCAGTGTGGGCCCCTTGCCCTCGCTCTTGGCGGCCTTCGCGGTCGAGGCGTGGGCGGCCGCGGTCCGCTGCTTGGCCTTGGACTCCGCGCGCACGAAGTCGTCATAGTAGAGAAACTCGTCGCAGTTGTTGATGAACAGGTCCGCGGACGAGTTCTTCACGCCCACCCCGATCACGGTCTTGTCGTTCTCTCGCAGCTTGCTCACCAGGGGCGAGAAGTCAGAGTCCCCGCTGATGATGGCGAAGGTGTCCACGTGGCCCTTGGTGTAGCACAGGTCCAGGGCGTCCACGACCATGCGGATGTCCGCGGAGTTCTTGCCGGACTGGCGAACGTGGGGGATCTCGATCAGCTCGAAGGCCGTCTCGTGCAGGTCCCGCTTGAACTCCTTGTAGCGGTCGAAGTCGCAGTAGGCCTTCTTGACCACGATGTGTCCCTTGAGGAGCAGCCGCTCCAGGATCTTCTGGATGTCGAATCTGGGGAAGTGGGCCTCTTGGGCGCCGATGGCGATGTTCTCCAGGTCCAGGAACACGGCGATCGTGGCATTGACATCATGTTTATCTGTATTCATGTCGCGGCAGTTTACACCAGACCCGGATGCTGCGACAATAGAAACCTGAGAAAATCGGGGCCGAACATCTGGCCCTGCGGAGGACTACAACCAGGAGACCCGCCGGGTGCCCGGCGGAATCGGGGCCGAACGGTCGTGGGACCCGGCGGCCGGGAGACAGCAGCAAGGGACTGTGAGGTGCAGTTGTGAGTCAGCCAAGGCGTATCGTCATTGTCGGCGGCGTGGCCGGCGGGGCCTCTGCAGCGGCCAAGGCCAGGCGCGTCAGCGAGGACGCACAGATCATCCTGTTCGAGCGGGGCGAGGCCATCTCCTTTGCCAACTGCGGCCTTCCCTACCACATCGGCGGGGAGATCCGGGATCGGGATAGGCTGCTGGTTCAGACGCCCCAGGCCATGCGCCAGAGGTTCCGCGTGGACGTGCGGGTCCGCAGCGAGGTCCTTCGGATCCACCGTGAGAAGAAGACCGTGGCCGTGTACGACCAGGTCAAGGAAAGGCAGTACGACGAGCCCTATGACGCCCTGATCTTGAGCCCGGGTGCAGATCCGGTCCGGCCCCCGATTCCCGGTGCGGACCACGGAAGCGTCTTCACACTGCGGAATCTGGCGGATATGGATGCCATCAAGGCCGTGGTGGACCGGGGTCAGGCCAAGGCCGCAGTCGTGGTCGGGGCCGGGTACATCGGCCTGGAGATGACCGAGGCCCTGGTCCATCGCGGCTTGGCCGTGTCCCTGGTGGAGCTGGAGCCCCAGGTCATGGGCCCGATCGACCCGGAGATGGCCACGCCCCTGCACGAACACCTGCGTGCGCAGGGGGTGGACCTGTGCCTCAACAACAGCGTCACTGCGATCCGGGACCAGGGCGGCGGCCCGGAGGTCCTGCTCAGCACGGGCCGGGCCATCCCCTGCGGCCTGGTCATCCTGGCGGTAGGCGTCCGACCCGAGGTCAAGCTGGCCGCGGAGGCGGGCCTGGCCATCGGCCCTCGCAGGGGGATCGTGGTGGACGACCACATGCGGACCTCGGATCCCGACATCTACGCGGTCGGGGATGCCGTGGAGGTCCAGGACTTCGTGGGCGGGTTCGCCTGCGTGGTCCCCCTGGCCGGCCCGGCCAACCGGCAGGGGAGGACTGCGGCGATCAACGCCCTGGGAGGGGACGCCCGATACAACCGGACCCAGGGCACGGCCATCTGCAAGGTCTTCGACCTGGCCGTGGGCATGACCGGGCTGAGCGAGAAGGCCCTCAAACGGGCCGGCATGGCCTTCGAGAAGATCTATGTGCACCCGGCCAGCCACGCGGGCTACTACCCCGGCGCTGCGCAGATGACCCTCAAGCTCCTGTTCGACCCCAAGACCGGCAAGGTCCTGGGCGGACAGTGCGTGGGCACAGCCGGCGTGGACAAGAGGATCGACGTCCTGGCCGTGGCCATACGCGGAGGCATGACCGTGTACGACCTGGAGGACCTGGAGCTGGCCTATGCCCCGCCCTTCGGCTCTGCCAAGGACCCGGTCAACTACGCGGGGTTTGTGGCAGCCAATGTCCTGCGGGGGGAGGCCGCGATCTGCCACGTGCCCGACGTCGTGGACCCCGGACCCAACAGGGTGGTCCTGGACGTGCGGACCGGACCCGAGGTCCGGCAGGGGACCATCCCGGGCTCTCTCCACATCCCGCTGGACGACCTCCGGGCCCGCCTGGGCGAGCTGCCCAAGGATAGGGAGATCCTGGCCTTCTGCCAGGTCGGGCTTCGAGGGTACCTGGCCTGCCGGATCCTCACCCAAAACGGCTTTCGCTGCCGCAACCTCAGCGGCGGGTACAAGACCTATCGCCACGGCATGGGTCTCGTGTCCGACCAGCCCGCGGTCAAGCGGGAGGTCAGGGACGACACAGGTCTGGCCGGCCAGGAGGCACGTCCGCGCCCGCCGGCCGAGGCCCCCCAGGTCGTTCAAGAGGTCAACGCGTGCGGGCTCCAGTGTCCGGGCCCGATCCTTGAGCTCAAGAAGGCCGTGGACCGGATCGAGCCCGGCCAGGCTGTGCGCATCGCGGTGTCCGATCCGGCCTTCGGTGCGGACCTGGAAGGCTGGTGCCGCACCACGGGCAACCGGCTCGTAGACCGACGCCTGGACCGGGGCATCCTGACGGCCGTTGTTCAGAGAAGCGAATCCCTCGCTGGGGACAAGCTGAAATCCGAAATCCCAAATTTGAGATCTCCCGGCCAGACCATCGTGGTCTTCAGCGACGCCCTGGACAAGGCCCTGGCCGCCTTCATCATCGCCAACGGTGCGGTCGCCATGGGCGGACAGGTCACCCTGTTCTTCACGTTCTGGGGCCTGAACCTCCTCCGCAGGGCGCAGCCCGTCCGGGTCAGCAAGACCCTCGTGGAGCGGATGTTCGGCCGGATGATGCCCAGGGGGCCGGACAAGGCCACGCTCTCCAAGATGAACATGGCCGGCGTGGGGACCGCCATGATCAAGGACATCATGCGCAAGAAGAACGTCCTGTCCCTGCCCGACCTGATCCGCACCGCGCAGGAGGGCGGCGTGCGCATGGTCGCCTGCACCATGACCATGGACCTCATGGGCATCCGGCGGGAGGAGCTCATCGACGGCGTGGAGGAAGGCGGGGTGGCCGCGTACCTGGACAGGGCCAACTGCGCGAACGTGAATCTGTTCATCGGATGATCGCATGGACTACGCACAGATCTACAACCAGGATCTGTTCCGCAAAGAGGCCGTCCATCTGCTGGGCGCGGCAGCCAACGCCGGATCCCTCGAGGTGGCCCGGGAACGCCTCTGTCAGAGGGTGATGCAGACGCACACCGACGCCTTGGGCCAGTTCTTTGCGAGGTGGTCGCACCGGGCCCTGCGGAGCCGCGACGCGATGCAGGCCCTCGTCAGTGTCCTGCAGGCACGATCGGACCAGTTGTCCGGGTTCAGCGTGGCTCAGGTGCTCTTCGACCTTGCGGCGGGCCGGTCCAGACCCGATCTGTCACCGGGGTTCTTCGCCGAGCTGATCAACTGGGTCAAGGGCCTGGAAGGGCGGGCTCCCTTCGAGTACCTGGGCGAGGTCGGCACCCGAAGCCCGGAGTCGGGGCCCATGACCGGCGCCGAGCGTTCAGACTCGCTCGATCAGATCTGGAGTCGGGTCGAGACCTCCCTGGCTCGTTTCTCCGACGGGCTGTCCGAAGAGGCCGTGGCCCGCCACATGCGCAACCGCGAGGCGATCCTATCGACCTTGGGTGGGGCCGGCGAGGACTGGTGCGACTGGCAGTGGCAGACGCGGCACGTCCTCACGGACGCGGACGTCCTCTCGCGAGTCCTGCCGCTGGGCGACGCGGAGCGGGCGGCCGTGGTGCGGGCCCGCAAGGGCCGGCTACCGTTCGGTGTGACGCCCTACTACCTGTCTCTCCTGGACCGCGAAGGCCCCGGGGATCGAGACCGCTCTCTCCGGGCCCAGGTAATCCCGCCTCCGGATTACGTGGACTTCATGCTGGAGCACCGCCACGACCGGGCTACGGTCTGCGATTTCATGCTGGAGGGGGACACGTCGCCCATCCAGCACGTCGTCCGTCGCTATCCGGGCATCGTCATCCTCA
>JAGOQT010000208.1 GCA_018007255.1 Phycisphaerae bacterium
CCGATGCCTGCTCTGAGCACGGCTTCCACATCGTCACGGGCTTCAATGAGCGGACCTCTGCAGGCCTGTACAACACGGCCCTCCTGGTGGGCAGGTCCGGCGTGATGGGCCGGTACCGCAAGCTCCACCTGTTCCTGAGGGAGAAGGACTTCTTCATCCCGGGGGACGTGGGGCTGCCCGTGTTCGAGGTGGGGGGGGTCAAGATCGGGATGCTGGTCTGTTTCGACTGGGCCTTCCCAGAGGTCTGGCGGGGGCTTGTGCTGCAGGGAGCAGAGATCATCTGCCACCCCAGCAACCTGGTGCTGCCCGGTCTGGCCCAGCGGGCCATACCCGCGTACTCGCTCACGAATCGGGTCTTTATCATCACGGCCAACCGGATCGGCACAGAGGGCAACCTGACATTCACGGGTATGTCCATCGCCACCAACACACTGGGCCAGGTCATCTCCATGGCCCCCCATGGCGAACCTGTGTGTGCCGTGTTCGACGTGGATCCCAAGGAGGCCCAGAACAAGCAGGTCACGTGCCGCAACCACCTGATCCAGGACCGGCGCCCCGACGTGTACTCCAGGTACCTACCGTGACCGCCTTGATTATGGAGGCACAATAGTGTATATGTACCGACATGAGGACCGAGTCCTGTCTGGTTGGTTTGGTCGTGGTCTGCGGGCTTGCGGGGCCTGCGTGGTGCGGGGAGGATGCCGAACCGGAGCCGGCAGTGAGATGGGTGGACGCGGACGCAAACGAGGTCCTGTTCACCTCCTCGGATGTGCTCGCGTTTGACTGGGGGCGTCAGATCCTGCACCTGGAGAGCGAGGCGGCCATGGACTTCCTGGCCTGGATGGTGCCGCACAAGTACCTGCACCGGCCCATCCGTGTGGAGGACAACCAGGGCACGATCTATCAAGGGCAATGGGTGAACCCATCTTCGTCTCGGACCTTCTCAGGCCCCGTCTATGAGAACTGGTCTCCCTACCCCATGGTCCGAGTCTGCAATGGCTATCCGGCGTCTATTCCGTCGGCCGAGGACCTGCGGTTTGACCCGCGTTTGTACGCAGCCCTGGAGCAGGAGGGGGTGCTGGGCCCCATTGATCCGAATGCGGATTGGACCGAACTGAGGCTGGATCGCGAGACGCTCTCCTGGCAGACGTGCGGTGAGGACCTGCGGGTCAGGGCGGAGGTCTTTCTGAATACCTTCGTCATCGGCCGGCAGGCCCGCGTCCACCTCTTCTTCGCAGGGGGCAAGGAGGCACAGGGGGACATCAACGACTTGGCCTTGGAGTTGTGTCTGACCGCCAACAACGGCCAGTTCCAGTCTGAGGCCTGGGTGGAGTCCATGCCCAAAGCCGTGATCGACGAGGGCGTATACGTGTGCCGGTTCTCGCCCTGGACCCCTGTCGAGGGGGGGCAGACACAGCCCGAGCAAGGCACCGGGCAGCTCGGGTTGGGCGTGCTTCTGCGCAGACGGACAGGCGAGTCGTCCTACGAGGTCGCCCACCGCCTCGACTTCCCTGGGGTCTCCGTGCCCATCCAAGAGGACTCTGCACCTGAACCGAATGAGGACCCGAACGAGGGGGTTCCTCCGCTGTACTTCTTCTATGCGATCCACACCCATGGGTCCGGGGATCACCTGCCCTATACGGATCTGCGGTTGCTCCAGTTGGACACCGCTAAGGCGGAGAACATGATCGCCGCTATTGAGGGCATCGCTGCTGTGCTCGACAGGTATGGGGTCAAGGCGACCTGGGAACCTGTCACAGGCACGGCCAAGGGCCTGGCCGCATACGGGGGCAAGGACCATGTGTTCAAGCGGCTGCAGTCCAGGGGACACGAGATCGGGGCGCATGCACACAAGGTTGAGGATACGGAGCGTGTCGTCCGAGTCCTTGTCGAGGACTGCAATATCGTGCCCGTGACCACGTCGGGCTTCCAGGTCCAGATCTCCAAGGCCGATGCGAATGAAGTCCAGGCGTCCATGTCCGAGGCCATTCAGTTGTCCGTGGACCAGGGCCTGCGAGTGGGCACTGAGAACCTATGTCCTTGTGACAGCAAGAACCTGCTGAGCGAGTCGTGTGGCAACGAGCTTGGCATCGGCAATGCGATGTGGCCTCAGACCGGCAATCTGATGTTTCCCTGGCGCCCTGACTACCTCACCGGGAACGTGTGTCAGGATTCCCCTGACGGCCAGTTCGTGCTGGTGGACCACGTGTCCATCAATTGGCTCATCCTCCCTGACACACAGGGGCCTCCGGATGTGGTTGACGACAGGCACTTCGATCAGCTCAAGGGCTACTTGGATGCGGCCCTAGACTACATGGAGACCGAGCGTCCCGACCGGACAGCGGCCTGGGGTTTTGTGACTCATATCATCGAATACGCGGTCGGCGGTGCCGCTGAGAATCCGCCGGACCCTGCGTCCCTGGAGGCCCTAGATCGGTTTCTTGCCTACGTTGACGGGAAACGGGCGCAGGGGCGGGTCGTGTATGCCACTGCCCGGGAGATTGCAGACCTGGCGTTTGCGCCGCGGGCCGGCGCATCCGTGGCGGTCCAGGGCCGACCGTCCTCGCCCAGGCCTCGCGGCGATGGGTGACGGGCAGCCTGACGGTCCGCCCGCCCCACGATTCCACGGTTTGACCGTTACGTACGGGTCGCTGGGAGGACCATCAAGAGGAGACTGATGGAGATTTCTCTTGACAGAGGATTACGGGTGTAATAAGGTTGGACAGGAGGCCGGTTCAGCGGCGGTGGGGCCAGACGGCCCGAGGGGGGAGTCTGTGGCGACTGTGGGAGGCCCTGCGATGGCAGAGGTGGAAAGTCAGGTCGAGAGGCCGGTGGCGGCCAGGGCAGGGGTGAACGACCGCGAGGTCTTTCTCCGTCTGCAAAGGGGGTATACCCAGCTCAAGCAGCAGATCCACAAGGTGGTGGTGGGCCAGGACCCGGTCCTGGACGCAGTCCTGTGCAGCATGCTGGCAGGGGGGCACTGCATCGTGCAGGGGGTGCCGGGCCTGGCGAAGACGCTCATGGTGCACGCCATTGCCCAGGCCCTGGACCTGACCTTCAACCGGATCCAGTTCACGCCGGACCTGATGCCCTCGGACATCATCGGCTCGGACATCATCCAGGCAGACCCCCAGACCCACAAGCGGAGGTACGAGTTCCTCAAAGGTCCCATCTTCGCCAATGTGGTCCTGGCGGACGAGATCAACCGGACCCCGCCCAAGACCCAGGCGGCCCTGCTGCAGGCCATGCAGGAGCGGGAGGTCACGGTCATGGGCCGCACCTTCCCCCTGGACCGGCCGTTCTTTGTCCTGGCCACCCAGAACCCCATCGAACAGGAAGGGACGTATCCCTTGCCCGAGGCTGCCCTGGACCGGTTCATGTTCATGGCCTTCATCGACTACCCGTCCATCAAGGAGGAGCACCTGATCGTCAAACAGACCACCACGGACCAGCAGGCAGCGGTGGGCAGGGTGGTGAGCAAGCAGGACATGCTGCTGTTCCAGGGGATCGTGCGGCGTGCCCCGATCAGCGACACGGTGATCGCGTACGCGATCCGCCTGGCCAGGGCCACCCGGCCCAAGGACCCCCTGGCCACGGACCTGGTCAGGCGGTACGTCAAGTGGGGGGCGGGCCCGAGGGCAGGGCAGTTCATGACCCTGGGGGCCAAGGCCCTGGCCCTGATGCACGGCCGGCCCAGCCCGGGATACGGGGACGTGCGGGCCGTGTGCCCGTTGGTACTCCGCCACCGCATGATCACAAACTTCTCGGCAGAGGCGGACAACGTGACCCGCGAGGCCATACTGGCGGACCTGCTGGAGAAGGTTGGGGAGGGGGGATAGGGGCGGGAGGCAGGACACAGAACTCAGAACGTAGAACGCAGAATCCAGAATCCAGAAGCCAGAATCCAGAAGCCAGGAGACAGAACGCAGAACACTGAACACTGAACACTGAAAACTGAACACTAAAAACTGAACACCGAAAACCGAAAACTGAATTCAGAAGCAAGTGCAGAGACCATGTGAGCCAGGGCTTACCTATGGACGAGGCTCGCAAGTACCTTGACCCGGCGTTTCTGGGGCGTCTGGCGAACCTGGACCTGGTGGCCCGGTGCGCGGTGGAAGGCCTGTTTGCCGGGGTCCATCCCAGTGCGTTCCACGGCCTGAGTGTGGAGTACAGCGACCACCGCCAGTACCACCCCGGGGACGAGATCCGGTTCATCGACTGGAAGGTCTTCGGCAGGACCGACAAGCTGACCATCAAGCAGTTTCTCCAACAGACCAACTCCACGGTCCATCTGCTCCTGGACAGCAGCCGGAGCATGGGGTTCGCCTCCGCCGGGCAGGTCACCAAGCTGGACTATGGGTCGTTCCTGGCCGCGGCCCTGACCTTGCTGCTGCTCCGCCAGGCGGACTGCCCTTCGCTGATCCTGTTTGCGGAACGGATCAGGCGGCAGATCCCCCCGCAGTCCCGCAGCTCCCAGTTGGGCGCAGTGCTGCACGCCCTGCAGGCCAACCGACCCGCAGGTCGGACCCGCCTTGCGGACGTGCTTCACACCGTGGCCGAGATGTCCTGGCGCAGGGGTCTGGTGGTGCTCATCTCCGACCTGATCGACGACGAGCAGGACATCCTGGACGGCCTGGCCCACCTGGCCTTTCTCCGCCACGATGTGATCGTGTTCCAGGTCCTGGATCGCCAGGAGCTGCTGCTGGAATATGACGAGCCCCTGGAGTTCCGGGACATGGAGTCTGCGGACAGGGTGAGGGCCTTCCCAGCGGCCATACGCGGGGACTACCAGCGCCAGGTCCAGGCGTACCTGCGAGAGGTCCGCACGACGTTGGGCAATCGAGGGATCGACTACTGTCTGTGCGACACTGCAGAGCCGCTTGACCGGGCCCTGCTGGCCTTTCTGGCAAGGCGCAAGAGGACGCTGTGAGCTTTGTGGAGTGGACATTCCTGTTGGGGGCGGCGGCCGTGGCAGGCCCGATCGTGGCCCACCTGTGGGCCAAGCCCAGGTTTCGGCCCATGCCGTTCACACTGCTGCGGTTCCTGCGGATCAGCCAGGACCAGGGCCGTTCCCGGCGGAGGATCGCCGACTGGTTGATCCTGGTGCTGCGGTGCCTGATCGTGATCCTGGTGGCCCTGCTCTTTGCCCGGCCGGTCTGGGTGACGAAGGCCCCGGCCCCTGCCCATCGGTCCACGGTGTTCCTCGCAGTGGATGACTCTGCATCCATGGCCTATGGGGACAAGCAAGGGTCGATCATGGCCAGGGCCTGTCAGGCCGCGGCGGCCCAGATCAAGGCCGCGGACAGGGCAGGCGTGTACCATGTGTACCGCATGGCCTCCGGCCGCTGGGGCCGCGACCTGACCCAGGACCAGGCCCTGGCCCTGGTCAAGGACCTGCGGCCCCAGCCCAGGCAGGCGGATGTGGACGGGTTCCTGGCTGCGGTGGAGGCCCACGCAGCAGGGCGGGCCCAGGATGAGAGGACCTGCGCGATCCTGGTCACGGACCTGACGCCCAGCGTGGTCGGCCAGCTCCGCCAGGCGGCCGGACCGATCCCCGTACAGGAGGCCAAGCTGGTGCCCGTGGTCCCGGCAGGGCCGGCGGACAACGCCTCCATCGTGGACGCGCGATGGGCGGGTACCGGCCAGCAGGCCGTGCTGCTGGACGTGGTTGTCCGCAACACAGGCCAGACCCGCCAGGTCCGGGGGGTGGCGGCCCGGCTGGGGGACCGCATGTCTGAGCCGGTTGCCGTGGATCTGGGCCCCGGTGAGCAGGGGGCCTTTGCGCTGACGTTGCCCTCGGCCCGGACGGAGAACGGCCCGGCCTCCCTGCCCATCGAGGTCCGTCTGACCGGGGCGGACGGGCTGGCCTGGGACGACGTGTATCGGGTGGGCGTGACCCGGGTGCGAGCCGAGGAGCGGCAGGTGGCCGTGATCGAGGATGTGGAGGACCAGGGCTTCCTGTTTGAGGCCGCGGTCAGGGCCCTGGCCGGGCGAGGTCTGGGCGGGATGGCGGTGACGCGGGCGGTGGCAGACCGGGCCTCTGGCGGCGTGATGGCAGGCAGCGGCACTACGGTGTTCTCAGGGATCCCAGGCTGGCTGGCCGGATCGGGCGAGGACCTGAGACGCCTGCTCTCCAGGGGCGGCAGGGTCGTCTTCTTCCTCACCGACCCCGTTGCATCCGATTCGGTGGAGAGGCTCTGGGACCAAGGGGTCCTGCCTGCTCGCCCCGGTCGCAGGGTGGACTCGCAGACCGGCGTGGCGACCCGTCATGACCTGGACCAGACCCCCGGCCTTGATCGAGAGGCGGCCCGGTCCCTGGCGAACTACAGGCTCGATGGTCTGTGCCTGAACAGCCACTACACCTGCGAGGTCCGCGAGGGCGGCGCGTGCGCGTGGCCGCTGGCGGATGGTGAGGGCCTGGTGTACACCCTGACCGTGGGCGAGGGCACGTCGATCCTTGTGAACACCAGCATCGACACCTCCATGGGCAACCTGGCCAAGTCGCCTGTGTTCGTCCCCTTTGTGCAGTGCCTGTTGGGCGCGGATCGGGAGGTCCTGCAGGTGTCCGGCACGTCCGAGGGCCCTGTGTTCATGCCTGTCCTCGGGGCGGGCGGTCGCCAGACCTCGGAGGCGGTGGTGGAGACCTGCGACGGGCGCAGGCACAGGGCCCGGATCCGGGACGGCAGGGTGGTGGTGGCCGATCCCAATGGCCTGGGCTGGGTCAAGGCCGTGACCGAACCTGTGGTGGTTGCAGGGGTGAATCTCCCCGAGGGAGAGACAGACCTGATGCGGCTGTTGGACGCAGATGCGGACCATGTCCTGGCGGGCGTGTTCCGGATCCAAGACCAGACCGGGCCGAACATCGAGTCGGCAGGGATGGTGGAGAGGTCCAGACCCATGTGGCGAGAGATCGCGTGGGCACTGCTGGCTCTGGCGATGGTCGAACCGATCTTGGCCAGACTGGCCAGGAGGACATAGTCATGCAGGCAAGACCCGATGAACAGCTCACGACGCTTGCCCTTCGGGTGCGGTGTGTGGGGCGATGGCTGGTGGCGATCGAGGCGGTCCAGGCCCTGGCCTGGGTCCTCGTGCCTGTGTCCGGCGTGGTCGTGGTGTGCTGGGCCCTGGGGTGCTGCACTCGCCTGGCCCCTGCGGTTCGGGTGGCGGTTGCGTTGCTGTGGCTTGCGGG
>JAGOQT010000209.1 GCA_018007255.1 Phycisphaerae bacterium
GTACGAGGCCGTGTCCACGTCCAGACCGAAGGTGGACTGGGGATCCCGGTCCGTCAGGACCCACGGGTTCACGGGCATGACCTTGAATCCCGACCCTGCAGAGATCGCCCCTGCCTCCTCCTCCAGGTCCCTGACCGGGCGACCCGTGAGCACGGATCCTCGCCGGACCTCTGCGCCCGGCGATTCAGCAGGGAGTCTCTTGGCCAGTTCCATTGAGTCGGCATCCAAATCCAGGGTCCCGCTGCGTTCGGGAATCTTGGCAAGGTGCGGACGGTCTGCTGATTCGGCCTGCAATTGCAGCGACTTGCTCTTGCCCCCGCTGACATTGGATAGGGCCCTGTTCGGCACCTCCTGAGATCCCTCTTTGGCGGCCTGATCCCGCTTGACCTCGGACTCGTCCCTGAAGAGGCTGCCTGCAACGGGTCTGTCGCCCAAAAGGGGGGAGGTGTCCGCAGACCCCGACCCATCCCCAAACGAGTCGCCGGCCCTTTGCACCTGATCCGCAACTACACCCCGCGCCGGCCCCCCCCCCTGCGGAGTGGGTATGCCATTGAGGACCGTGCTCTCCTGACCTACGACAGCACCCTCCGCAGGCTTGCGTGCATACAGGACCTCCCGGTCCTTTTCATGGGCCGCTTCAGGGCCGCCGGTGGCTCTGGAGGTGCTGGGCGCGGGCGCCATGTCTGACAACCCCCCGCGTGCACGCCCGGCAGCCAGTTTTGAATCGGTCTGCCGCTGCATCTGGTCCAGGGCACGGCCATACGCCCGAGGCTGGCCCTGTTCCGGAAGACCGCCCGAGGCCTGTTCGTCTACCATGCCCCCCATGCCGTAGCCATCGCCGTACCTGCCCATGCCCATACCCATACCGCCCATACCGCCCACGCCGCCACCCCCGCCACGCCCACCACGCCCACCACGCCCACCACGCCCGGCCTGTTCCAGTGGACCCGCTGAACGTCCCCCTCCCATCGTCCCCATTCCCCGCCCGTCCGCCACTCTTACTGCACCATCGCCCAAGCCCACTGTCTGTGTCGAACCAGCCATACCAGTTGGGAGGGGTATCCCTTCAAGCTGTGCATTATCCGAACGGCCCCCCATCGTTGGCTCTGGTTGAGGTTGGCTGCCAGCCGCAGCGGCCGGCGTTTGCACTGGCCGGGCCGCGGCCACGGGCTCCGTGGCATTCAAGGCCCGTTCACCCTCCCGCGCCGCGCTCCACACGCGACCGTTGAGGCTACCCGACACTGACAATGGGGACGACGTATCCATGGACCGGGCATCCCCCAAGATGGGCGGGAGCCCCTTCAGGGAGTCTTCATACCCTAGAGAAGCCTCCTCTCCAGACCGTACGGAGGCCGATCCGCCAGCCACGTCGGTAGTCGAACGTCGCGAATACCAGTATCCCATCTGCCCCTCAGGCCCGCCACTGGGCGGACCTCCCGGCTTGTCCTGCGGTCCACTATAGGCAAAGCCGCCGCGCCAGGAGTAGTCCACCACCGGCCCTGATGGGGCATCTGGTCGAGGCACAGACTCAGGTCCCGTGGAGACAGGCTCGCGCGTTCTCATGCGGACCCGGACAGCGTCAAGATCGACCGGTGCCTTGGCCAGGTGCATGACTCGGTTTGAGGGCATGCAGACCCACAGGAGCCACGCGCAGATCACGACGATCGCCGCTGCGGCCGCTACGCGACGCACGGTGAACAGGCGCACGCGGGCCCTGCTGTCCGCGTCGGCGAGCCGTCGGAGGGCCGCCAAGCGAGCTTCTGACAGGACCGGGGCAGGCCCTGCGTTCACCGCATCGGAGGTCACCTTGACCCCCATGCGCATGTCCGCCAGCCGTTCCCGCAGCTCGTCGTCGGTCTCCAGATAGGCCATCAACCCGGCCTTGGAGGCCTCGTCCAGGTCGTCGAAGACCAGGGCGGCCATGAGTCTCTCTGCTTGCTGACGATCCATACCTGCCTCCCTACACCACCCCTGCCCTGCGGAGCCGCTGGGCCAGTGTGGTCAGGCCGTGGTTGAGCCGGTAGTTGACCGTGGAGATCGGCAAGCCGATGACCTCGGCCACCTCACGAAGGGTCATGCCCTGCACGACCCTGAGCAGGATGACCTGGCGAAACGCGTCATCGAGCCGGGCCAGCTCCCGCAGGGCTGCATGCCTGGCCTCCTGACGGATGGACTCGCCCAGTGCGTCCAGCTCGTCCGCCGCCCTCTCCTCGACCGTGCCGCCGGGTTGGCCCGGACCCGAGGCCGGGTCAGGGGGCCTGGCGGCCTGGCGAAGGAGGTCCAGGGTCAGGTTGTGGGCCACGTGGAAGAGCCACGCCTTGAGGTGTCGTACGCTGCCCCGTCCCTGGGAACAGACCTGCCTGTGCAGGCGCACGAAGGTTTCCTGGACCACGTCCTCCGCCCGGCCGTCGGTCCTGCCCAGCAGGTGCTCCGCGTACCTGAGCAGAGGCCCTTGGAAGGCGGCCACGACCGCCATCAGGTCCCCCGGATCCGGCCCCTGGCCTGCCTGCCTCGCGGCGACCTGAGGACTCGTCCTACCCGGGCTCTTGCTCAATTGGGCCATCGTGATACCCACTACAGGTATAGACGGGAGATCCGGGCCCTTTTGCAGATCCAATCCGTGTCTTTTTCTCTCCCTGACCGCGCAATCCGGTCCGGTCAGGCACGGTCAGCCGATCTGGTCTTGGATCGTCTTGAGGAGGACCTCCGGCTTGACGGGCTTCTCCAGCACCGCCTTCACGGGCAGCCAGTCGCCGTCCGGCTCGAACCCGAACGGCAGGTTCATCTCCCTGCGGACCCCCGTGATCATGACGACGGGTGTGACCCTGAGGGTCTCGTCGGCGTGGAGCGCGCGGGCCACGTTGAAGCCCTCGGACTTGGTGGTCATCATCACGTCCAGCAGGATCAAGTCCGGCCTCTCGGCCTTGGCCTTGGCCACCCCGTCCGTGCCGTTGTTGGCACTCTTGACCTCGTAGCCCTTGGCATCCAGGAGGTTCGTGATCGCCTCCACGTACTCCACGTCGTCATCAATGATCAGCACCTTCTTCGCCATCGTTGCACGCTCCCTAACAGTCTTGGTCATCGTCAATTGCTGGACGGCCCACAGGTCTGGCCCCGCCCGGCGTCCTTCAGGGAATGGCCCTTGGAGAACTCGATCGTCCTGCCCAGGGACTCCGCCATCCGCTTCAAGCGGTCCACGGTCTCGCCGGGCGACAGGTCCAGGTCCCGTGTGCTCGGATACAGGTCATAGAGCCGCCGGTACTCCGGCGGGGTGAAGTTGGGCATGACCACGTTGGCCCCTGCCCGGAGGGCCCGCTCCCTGCCCAGGCCCCGCTCGAACGTACCCACTGCCGTGGTCGCGGGGATGTGGCTGTCCTTCAGGAGGATCCGTGTCAAGGCGACCATCCTCAGGGCCAGGCCCAGGTCCCCTGCAGTCCGGTCCGCAAGGGGGGTCTTCCCGTGAGGGATGAACACGCCGATGCCGACCATGTCGAAGTCGTTGCGGAAGAAGAAGAGCAGGTCGTCCGCCAGGTCCTCCGGACCCTGCCCGGGCAGGCCGACCAAACTGCCCGACCCGTTCTGGTACCCGATCTGCCCGAGGATGGCGGAACACCGCATCCGTTGGTCCAGGCTCATGCCCGGATGCAGGCCGGCGTAGAGCCCGGGACGGGTGGTCTCGATCTTGAGCAGGTACCGGTCCGCGCCGGCCTGCCTCCAGAGCCGGTACTCGGCCTCGGATCGCTCGCCCACAGACAGGGTCACGGCCATGTCGAAATCGGACTTCACGGTCTGGATCAGGGCGGCCAGCCAGGAGGGGTCCAGGCCCGGGTCCTCTCCGGACTGCAGGACCACGGTGCGGATCCCCACGGAGGCGATCTCCCGCACACACGCCAGGACCTGGTCGCGGGTCATCCGGTACCGGGCCAGGGACCGGTTGGACCGGCGGATGCCGCAGTACGCGCAGTCGTTGCGACAGGAGTTCGAGAACTCCACGATCCCGCGGAGGAGGATCTCCTGGCCCACCCACCGGCCTCGAACTTGGTCGGCCAGGTCGAAGATCTCCCGGACGGCCCGCCTGTCCGCCTGCCCCAACAGAAAGGCGAGGTCCTCGCGGCACGGCCCCGCGGTCCCGCAGACACGATCGAGCACGGGTTGGACCGACGCTGAAGTCACGGCTTGCCCTTGGCGTCCTTGCGATACTTGGCGAGGATCTCGACGATCTTCTTCGGGGTCAGTTCCCCATAGACCTTGTCGTCGATCATGCACACAGGGGCCAGGCCGCAGGCCCCCAGGCACCGGGCCTCCTGCAGGGTGAACAGGCCGTCCGCCGTGGTCTGGCCCACCTCCACGCCCAAGTCCTTCTTGAGGGCCTCAAGGACCTGGGCCCCGCCCTTGACGTAGCAGGCGGTCCCCAGGCAAAGGGAGATCTGGTGCCTACCCGGGGGACTGAGCTTGAAGTAGTGGTAGAACGTGGCCACGCCCCAGATGTGGGCGGTCGGGATCCGCATCTGTTCTGCGACCAGGTCCATGGTCTCTCTGGACAGGTAGCCGAACAGCCCCTGGGCCTTGTGCAGGACCGCAATCAAGTGGGAGTCCGGATGGGCGTCCTCCCGGGTCTGGGAGATGAAGTCCCTGAGTTCCTGGATCTTGTCTTGTGTCGCTGTGGACATGGTCAGCTCCGATGGACGTAGTCGCTCCGCGGGAGGATCCCCCGCGGCTCCTTGGCCTTGTAGTGGGTGTGCAGATACTTGTGGGCCACGGGGCTCAGGGGACGCTGCAGGAATTGCTTGTAGAGCTTCTGCACGTCCGGATTGTCGTGGCTCCTGCGGATGGTCTTGGAGCGGTCCAGGTCGTAGAGGGCCTGGGCCCGCTTCTTCAGGAGTTCGTCGTCCAGGGGGATGGCATTCGCGCCGGCGTAGGGCTGGCCCCCGCCCCCGATGCACCCGCCCGGGCAGCCCATGATCTCGATGAAGTGATAACGGGTGGGGTCCTCGCGGGCCGCGTCCAGGAGCCGGCAGGCGTTGCCCAGGCCGTGGGCCACGGCCACCCGGATCTCCTGCCCGTCCATGACGATCTTGCCCTCCTTGACGCCCTTCAGACCCCGGACCCCCTCGACCTCGATGTCCACCAGGGTCTGGCCCGTGTAGAGCTCATAGGCCGTACGGATCGCCGCCTCCATCACGCCCCCGGTGGTCCCGAAGATCGCGCCCGCACCCGAGGACAGGCCCAGCGGGGCGTCGGGCTTCTCGGGCTGGATGTGCACGAGGTCGATCCCCGCGGACTTGAACATCCAGCCCGCCTCGCGCGTGGTCACCACGGCGTCCACGCCCCTGCGCCCGTCCACGAGCAGTTCCGGCCGGTCCGCCTCGTACTTCTTGGCCGTGCAGCACATCACGGACACGGAGTAGATCTTGTCCGGGTGGACCTTGATCTTGTCCGCAAAGTAGGTCTTGATCATGGCCCCGCCCATGGACATCGGGGACTTGCAGGTCGACAGGTTCCCGATGAGGTCCGGATGGAACTGCTCCATGCACTTCATCCAGGCGCTCGAGCAGGAGGTGATCAGGGGCAGCTTGCCCTTGCTCTGGATCCGTTCGAGGAACTCGCTGGCCTCCTCCATGATGGTCAGGTCCGCGGCGAACTGGGTGTCGAACACGTAGTCGAACCCGAGCTTGCGGAGTGCGGCCGCGAGCTGGCCCTCCATGTTCTGGCCCGGCTCCAGGCCGAAGGCCTCGCCGATCGCGGCCCGCACCGAGGGGGCGAACTGGACCACCTTGACCAGGGACGGGTCGTTGAGCTTCTCGAAGACCTCCTTGGTGTAGTTCTTCTCCACAAAGGCGGCCGTGGGACAGACGTTGATGCACTGGCCGCAGCAGGAGCAGACCGAATTCTGCATGGGCAGGTTGTAGGCGGGCATGACCACGGTCTTGAAGCCCCGGTGGGCCTGGGTGAGGTTGTGGATCTGCTGCACCTCGGAGCAGACCCGCACGCACCGGCCGCACAGGATGCACTTGTTGGGGTTCCGGGTCACGGCCTCGGAGGACGTGTCGTTGGGGTAGTGCTTCTTCTCGCCCTCGAAGTGGCGGTTCCGGATGCCCATGCTGTAGGAGAGTCGCTGGAGCTCGCAGGTCCCGTTCCGGTCGCAGGTGTGGCAGTCCTCCGGGTGGTTGTCCAGGATCAACTCCACGATGTCCCGTCTGGCCTGGCGGAGCTGGGGCGTGTTGGTCCGGATCTTCATGCCGTCGGACACGGGGAAGGCACACGAGGCCACGTAGTTCTTCGCGCCCTCGACCTCCACGATGCAGACGCGGCAGGCCCCCTCCAGGGAGAGCTTCGGGTGGTAGCACAGCCTGGGGATGTGGAAGCCCAGGTGGTCGGCGGCCTGCATGACGGTCTGGCCGGACTCCACGGTGTAGGGCTTGCCGTTGATCGAGATGGTGATCTTGCTCATGGGACTCCTAGGGGAATCAGGCCTTGTGGATGGCATTGAACTTGCATGCGTCGAAACACTGCCCGCAATGGATGCACGCCTCCTGCCGGATGACGTGCCGCTCCTTGCGGGTCCCGGAGACCGCGCCCACGGGGCAGGCCTTCTTGCAGGCCCCGCACCCGACGCAGGCCTCGGTGACGGTGTAGGTCAGCAGGGCCTTGCACACGCCGGCCCTGCACGTCTTCTGGTGGATGTGCTCCTCGTATTCTTCACGGAAGTTCTTGATCGTGCTGAGCACAGGATTCGGGGCGGACTGGCCCAAGCCGCACAGGGAGGCCTTTTTGATCATGGTACCCAGGCGCTCGAGGTTCTCGATGTCTCCGGGCCTGCCCTTGCCCTGGATGATCCGGTCGAGGATCTCGAGCATCCGCTTGGTCCCCTCCCTGCAGGGGGTGCACTTGCCGCAGGACTCGCTCTGGGTGAACTCCAGGAAGAAGCGGGCGATGTCCACCATGCAGGAGGTCTCGTCGATCACGATCATCCCGCCCGATCCCATGATGGAACCGGCCTTGGCCAGGGACTCGTAATCCACCGGCGTGTCCAGGAACGCCTCGGGCAGGCACCCGCCCGAGGGGCCTCCCGTCTGGATGGACTTGAGCCTCTTGCCGTTCGGGATCCCCCCGCCTACGTCGTAGACGATCTCTCGGAGGGTGGTTCCCATCGGGACCTCGACCATGCCCGTGTTGACCACC
>JAGOQT010000210.1 GCA_018007255.1 Phycisphaerae bacterium
GATCATCGGGTGCCACTCGATCCAGGAGTTCGTGGCCGGCCTCAAGTCGCCCCGCAAGGTGATGCTCATGGTCAAGGCCGGCGCTGCGGTGGATGATTTCATCGACCAGTTGCTGCCCGTGCTGGAGCCCGGAGACATCCTCATCGACGGCGGCAACTCCCTGTTCGAGGACACGATCCGCCGCACGAAGTACGTGGAAGGCAAGGGCAAGCTCTACATCGGCACAGGCGTGTCCGGAGGCGAGGAGGGGGCCCTGCGAGGCCCCTCGATCATGCCGGGGGGATCGCCCGCTGCCTGGCCCCACGTCAAGCCGATCTTCCAGGCCATTGCGGCCAAGGCGGACGGGGCTCCCTGCTGCGACTGGGTGGGCGAGGGAGGTGCGGGCCACTTCGTGAAGATGACCCACAACGGGATCGAGTACGGGGACATGCAGCTCATCTGCGAGGCCTATCACATCCTGAAGGACGGCCTGGGCATGACCGCACCCCAGATGCACGAGGTCTTCAAGGAGTGGAACGAGGGCGAGCTCGAGTCCTACCTGATCGAGATCACACGCGACATCCTGGCCTTCAAGGACGAGGACGGCGGTCCGCTTGTGGACAAGATCCTGGACACCGCGGGCCAGAAGGGCACGGGCAAGTGGACGGTCATCTCCTCCCAGGAGATGGGCATCCCGATCACCCTGATCGCAGAGGCCGTGTACTCCCGTTGCGTCTCGGCCATGAAGGACCAGCGGGTGCAGGCCTCCAAGGTCTTCTCCGCCTCGGACCCCAAGTTCTCGGGAGACCGCAAGCAGTGGGTGAGCGACATCCGCAAGGCCCTGTATGCGTCCAAGATCATCTCGTACACCCAGGGCTACATGCTCATGCGGGCCGCTGCCCAGCACTACGGGTGGAACCTCAACTACGGAGGGATCGCCCTGATGTGGCGGGGCGGGTGCATCATCCGGTCTGTGTTCCTGGGGGAGATCAAGAAGGCCTTTGACAAGAACCCGGCCCTGGCGAACCTCCTGCTCGATCCGTTCTTCAAGAAGGCGATCAAGGGCTGCGTGCGGTCCTGGCGCAAGGTGGTCAGCACCGCGGCCCGCAAGGGCATCCCGGCCCCGGCCATGGGCACGGCCCTGGCCTTCTTCGACGGCATCCGCAGCGAGCGTCTGCCCGCAAACCTGCTCCAGGCCCAGAGGGACTACTTCGGCGCGCACACCTACGAGCGTGTGGACAGGCCCCGCGGCGAGTTCTTCCACACGAACTGGACCGGGCGGGGTGGGGCCACTGCGGCAGGGACGTATGTGGTCTGAGAAGCAGAAGCCAGAAGCCAGGAGCCGGAAGCCGGGAGTCGGGAGGAGGATTGTTTGGTGGTTGTAGGGCGTCTGCGTCGGACGCTCGGTCGTCGCCGTCTCTGTGAGACGGCCTGCAATGCCGCCCGACACGGGCGGCCTACAGGATGGGGTCAGGTATGTTTCTCGATGAGGACTTCTTGCTGCAAACGGATACGGCCAGGCGGCTCTACCATGACCATGCGGCCTCCATGCCGATCTACGACTACCACTGCCACCTGCCCGTCAAGGAGATCGCGGAGGACCGGCGGTTCGAGAACCTGACCCAGGTCTGGCTGGCCGGGGACCACTACAAGTGGCGGGCCATGCGGACCAACGGGGTGGACGAGGAACTCTGCACCGGGGGCGCAAGCGACGCCGAGAAGTTCAAGGCGTGGGCCCGGACCGTCCCCTATTGCCTCCGCAACCCCCTGTACCACTGGACGCACCTGGAGCTCAAGCGGTACTTCGGGGTCTCCGGGATCGTGCTCAATGAGCAGACCGCGGAGCGGATCTACAAGGCCGCCAATAAGAAGCTGGCCGGCCCGGAGTGCTCGGTCCGGGGCCTGCTCCGCCAGATGAACGTGAAGCTGGTCTGCACCACGGACGATCCCCTGGACAGCCTCGAACACCATCGGGCGATCCGCGAGAGCGGCTTCGAGATCACCGTGCACCCAGCCTGGCGCCCGGACAAGGCCATGGCCACAGAGGACATCCCCGCCCTGAACCGCTGGATCGATCGGCTGCAGGACCTGTCCGGCATGGAGATCAAGGACTTCGTCTACTACCTGGAGGCGATCCAGAAGCGGCACGACTTCTTCCACGCCCAGGGCTGCCGCCTGAGCGATCACGGCCTCGAGCGGGTCTACGCGGAGGAGTACACCCCTGAGGAGATCGACCGGATCTTCACCCAGATCCGCAAGGGCAAGGCCCTCAAGCCCAGTCAGGCCTTCCAGTTCAAATCCGCCCTGTTGTACGAGCTTGCGGTCATGGACGCGGACAAGGGCTGGGTCCAGCAGTTCCACCTGGGGGCCATGCGGAACAACAACACCCGGATGTTCAAACGCCTGGGCCCGGACACCGGATTCGACTCCATCGGCGACTGGGAGGTCGCACGCGACCTGTCGCGGTTCCTGGACCGTCTGGATCGCGACGGCAAGCTGGCCAAGACCATCCTGTACAACCTCCATCCCAAGGACAACGAGGTCATGGCCACCATGATCGGCAACTTCCAGGACGGCTCCTGCCCGGGCAAGATCCAGTGGGGCGCGGCATGGTGGTTCCTGGACCAGAAGGACGGTATGGATCGCCACCTGCAGGTCCTGTCCAGCCTGGGCCTGCTCTCACGCTTTGTGGGCATGCTGACCGACTCCCGCAGCTTCCTGTCCTATCCCCGGCACGAGTACTTCCGGCGGATCCTGTGCAATCGGATCGGACAGGACGTGGAGAACGGCGAGATCCCCGCGGACATGGAGCGGCTCGGCCGCATGGTCCAGGACATCTGCTTCCACAACGCCCGGGCCTACTTCCCGATGGAGTGCCCCTAAAGACCCGCGGACTATCCCCGACCCGGCGATCCTCCGATCCCCGGACTGGCCGTCCATGAGGCCTTGTCGCCGAAGGCGTCGGGCGGTGTGGTCTGGGGCTGTCTGAGGACCAGGGAGTAGCCCCCGCCGTCGGTGGTCCCGTACCACCCGTCCTGGTACTCGAAGTCCAGGATGACCTGACCCAGGGCGTCCTCCAGCCTGATCCGTTCGCCGGCGTTGCCCAGGCTGCCCGCGTACTGACCTGCCACGGGCAGACCCACGCCATAGGTCTGCTCAAAGGCCGCGGCATTGCCCGAGACCAGCACATACTGGCCTGGGGCTAGGTCCAGAGAGGGGAAGGTGAACTCGATCCCTCGCGTGAACCGGACAAGGGCCAGGTTGATCGTCTGGGCGCCGATGTTGGTCAGCTCCACGAATTCAAGGTCCGAGGGCTCGCCCGGTTCGCCGGACTCTGCCGGGTGATACATGAGCTCGCTGATCCGCAGGTTCTGGGCCACCGGGCCCACTGCGTACAGGGCCTCGCTGACCGCGCTCCACGTGTTGGTCAAGACACGGGCCTTGACCAGGACCGTGGACTGGAGCTGGACAGGCCCTGTGTATCGCATGGCCCCCGGAGAGACCTTGGGGCCTGTTCCGCCGCTGCTTCCGATCAGCTCCGCCGAGAACAGGAAGTCGGAACTCGTGGTGCTCTGGTTCAGGGCCTGCACGGCCAGGACGTTGGTCCCGACCCGCAGGGCCGAGACGCCATCGGTCAGGACCATGTCCACGAAGTCCGTGGAGTCGGTGCGGTTCACACAACTGCTGTTCCAGGCCAGGGTCGCAGGCCGGTTCACAGAGGCCACCTCCACCCCGTTTAGGAAGGCCACAAACCCGTCGTCACAGCGGGCCCGCAGGGTCAGATTCTGGATGGTACTCAGGTCCTTGGCAGTGACCGTAAAGGGGATGCGGATGTAGCAGCTCGCATTCTGCCCGTACATCGCCGAATGCACGTCGTAGGTGATAAAGGCCTCATACCCGGACTGGGTCTCGAAGCCCACGCCTCCTGTCTGGACCGAGGTCACCGGCGTACCGTCCGTCCATGTCGAGTCGTCGAACGGCTTGCTTGCCCCCCGCCAGGTGGTGCCGATGTCCTGGGTCGGCACCCACACTTTCTTGGGGGCGTCCTCCTTGACCAGGGTGACGGCCTGCGCGGCCTGCTGGGAGTCTTCGGACATGCGGGGATCGGACCCGTCCGTTGTGTAGTAGATCGTGCCTGTGGGATTCGGGTTCGTCATGGTCAGCATAGCGCCCGTGGGCGCTGCACCGCCGTGTTGGTCCTTGCCGTTGACCCGGAAGCCCGGGGCCTCCACCGAGGGATACCAGCCCCTGGCCCTCAACTGGGCCAGCACGGTCTCGGTCCTGCCCGAGAAGTACTCGTTGACCAGCCGGTCGACCTCCGCCTGCCAGTCCTCGCGGGTATAGGGACTGGACGGCCGAGGCACGTCTCCCCACCGGGCCGACTCGCCCACAATGGCCCCGTGGATCTCGTTGGCCCTGGCCAGGTATCGGGCGGTCGCACCCTCCCGTGTCAGGGCCCCCCCGTTGTGGAACTGCCGATGGATGTGGTCGGCCAGGAGCATCTTGAAGTCCGGGTTCGCCGCGAGCCGGTCCATCAGGAGGTGGGGGTTCCAGACGCCCACCACGCCCACGCGGTTCACCGTGGGTTCCTCCAGGGCCCATTCGGTGTCCCACGGGATCACGACAAAGGGGCTCGGCGGCTCCCTGCGGCGCACGACGTAGAAGTTCCGGGGCGTCCTGGAGTCGCCCAGGAACACCGGGGCGTCCCTGCTGCCCGTGTAGTAGACCATGAGCATGTAGTCGATCATGGTCGGGACATCGATCTGGGTCTGGATGGCCTGGTAGGCCTGGGCCGAGCCCCGGACCTGCTCAGCGGTGGCGAACAGCGTGTCCCACGCCTGCCTGACGAGCTGCTCGTCCCCTGCCACGACGTCCATCGTGGTGCTGGCCCCCATGCCGCTGGGGGCCTCCAGCATGTCATAGTCGTCCTCGTCGCCCCCCAGGTGCTGGGCTGCGAAGTCCTCGTCCGGCCTCTCGGTCATGATGTACAGGCCCCAATACAGCCCGTTGATATACACCTGCACCGGCCTGCCGTAAGGGGTCAGGCGGCCCATGTCCCGTATCGTGTCCCTGGCAAACACGTCGCGGAGGTAGTCCGCGTGCCTGGAGCCGCTCATCCCGCTGTGGCCGCTCCACGAGTAGTTCCAGATCGAGCGCAGGGCCAGGGTGTCGAAGGTCTGGACCTCCGTGTCCGGAAAGAGCGGATACTCCAACTTGGAGAGCCCATACTCCCCCCTGAAGATGACCCGCAGGGCGTTCTTGATGTTCCCGCTCCTGCTGTAGGGTCCCCCGTGGATCCGCAGGCCGGCCGGGACCCCGAAATCATCGCCTGTGCAGGGGTCGATCCACTCCACGGAGGCGGCCCGCTCCCACGCGTCCCCGGTCTGGGTCGGATTCGCGTAGATCCCTGTGGGGCCGAAGAAGTCCGCATTGGGGATCACGATGCAGACCGAGGGTGTGGACTTGAGGTCGTCCCGGATCTCGCCGCTGTACGCCGGGTCGTCCACGACCCTCTGGTCCATGGCGTAGTCCGCGCCTCGGCCGCCCCAGCTCGTGGGGAATCCGGCGGGCCTGTCCGGCTGGCGGATCACCTCGTCCAGGAAGAGGTAGGTGTGGCTGATGATGGCCGAGTCCCTCCAACCGGTCTTGACGGCCACTGCCCGCAGGCAGGTCGTTTTGCTGACCTGGATAGGTCCTGTGTACCGCTTCCCGGTCCAGGATGCGCCCGCCTTCTCGTGCGGGGTCGTGGAGTCGAGGGTGTACCAGATCTCTGCGCCCGGGGTCTGGCAGGCCAGGACCACGCTGACCGGCGAGTCGTAGAATCCCCGGCCCGGACTTGCCTGCACTGCCTCGACCATGCCCAGATAGCCCTGGACATTGCCCACCAAGGGCGTGGGCCTCGCCATGTACTGCCATGCGCCGGTCCCGTTCGGCCAGCGTCCACACGACACGTCGCTCAACTGGGCCCCGAACACCACACTGTCGATGAGGGTCCCGTCCGCTGCATAGAGCCCCAGCTCCTCGCCGTCTGCGGACAGGGCGAATCCCGCGTGCAGCTCGGACCCCGTGACACTGCCGTCTGCCCAGAGCAGCAGGTATCCGCGGGCTGGAATCCGGGTCAGCAAGGGCTGGCCTGCGGGGAACTGCCACTTGGTTGGATTGCCCAGGTCGTCGGTCAGAAACATCCCGGCCACGTCTACGGCCTGGCTGGAGGGATTGTAGAGCTCGACCCAGTCATCGAACTGGGCCTCGTCGTCCTGCAGGATGCCTGCGTTGGACGCCATGAACTCGTTGATCACAATGCCCTGAGCGGTCCGGACCAGGCCAAGGCCGCACAAGACGCAGACCAGGGCCCCAAGCACAGCACAGCGTCTCACCCATCCTGTCATGCGTTGGCCCTTTCCTGCCGGATGATCCCATTTGGCCTGCCTGGGCGTATGAAGCCGAGTGAACCCCGCATAGGGCCCTCACTCCACCGTACAGACCCCATTGTAGCATGTCGACGGGGTATGGGGCAACAGTCCGCCCGGACTTGCCCGGGGCCAAGGCCCTGGCCAAGGCGGTCAAAAGCTGCTTTGGCCAGGCGGTCTGGATCCAGCGGTGTCGTGTGCACAGCGTTGATACGAGGTCGGGTACGGGTTCTTCAAGTGCTGGCAGTTGGACGCTGGGACCGGACGATTTCGGCCTCTCCCAGCTTCAGTGCCTGTGCCCCGGCGTGAGTGTGGATATGATCCGGCACGTACTGAAATCGCAACGCGAGCAGAACAAGGTGGAGTGCCTGGGGCGGGGGCGGAACGCCCCATGGCGGAGAACGAGAAAACAGGTAATGGGCAGATAATTGGGCAATGAATTAGGCAATAGAGGGTCGGGACGCCCAATGGGCGGGAATGGGATCACGGAGCCAATAACGGTCGCACGTTCGAGGAATGTGATCCTATTAGGACCTCCAACCAGGAACGGGTGATCGAGCAGAACAAGGATCGGTACTACGAGACCCTGGAGGAGAGCTCCACCGGATGGCACGCAGGCAAACACAATCCCTGGCCGTTCATCAACTACGTCCTGTGGATCCTGCGCGAGGCGTACAAGGAGTTCGAGCAGCGGGTAGGGCAGACGGCTGAGGCTCGCGGAGCCAAGGTGGCCATGGTACGGGAGGCCGTGGCAAGACTGGCGGGCGAGTTCAGGCTGAGCGACAT
>JAGOQT010000211.1 GCA_018007255.1 Phycisphaerae bacterium
GGGGGCCGTGGTCCGGGGGCCGCGGTTCCCCCCGGTGCGGTTCCGGGCCTTCGAGAGCGAGGGCACGGACCCCGAGGGCCCCGCGGATCCGGCCACGTTTGGAAAGGCCGTGGTGGGCACGACCCTCGAGCACGTGACGATCTCGCACTGTTCCAGGGTGGCCGGCTACTTCCGTGGCGATCGGCTGACCCTCAGGCACTGCCTGGTCAGCGACACGAGCACGGAGGGCGTCTTCATCCTCAGCTCGTCCGACTGTCTGCTCGAGCGGAACCTCTTTGCCCGGAACAACGTCGAGGAGATCACCGGCTACTATCCTGCGGCGGTGAAGATCTTCAACCAGTGCCATCGCGTCACCTGCCGGGACAACCTCGTGCTCGATCAGCCGAACTCGAACGGGATCTGGTACGACGTCGGCAATGTGGACGGGGTCTTTGTCCACAACTGGGTCCAGGGCGCGGTGGACGGCTTCTTCTTCGAGATCTCCAAGGGGGCGATCTGCGCGGGCAATGTGTTCGTGGATTGCGACAAGGGCATCCGCGTGCTCAACAGCTCGAACGTCCGCGTCTATCACAACACCCTGGTCAACACCGTGGCCTCCTTCGAGCGCACGGAGCGGAGCGCGGCGGGGGATCACTTCGGCTGGCACCCCGCCACCGGACCCGATGTGGACAAGCGGGAGGGGCATGTGTTTGTGGGCAACCTCCTGGCCGCGGATGCGGGGTTTCGCAAGCCCCTCCTGCGGATCGAGCAGACCCGGGGTCTGTGCGCCAAGCTCAACCGGCCCCAGGTCACGGAGTTCGACGGCAATGTCTATGTGCGGAGCCGTGACGAGAGCGGGCGGGGCCTGCTCGTGTGGAGTCCGGTCCCGGGCGAGAACTGCGTGACCGAGTTCAGGTCCCTGGAGGGGCTGCAGAAGCTGCGCCCGGAGTTCGAGGCCCGCAGCCGGGTCCTTCACGAAGACCTGGGCTCCGTGTTCAAGAGCCCACGCCTGGCGAACTATGAACCGATCCGGGAGTTCGCAGAATCGGCCGCCTCCTCCTCCCCGCCCGCGGAGATCCGGAAGTTGCTCGGCTGGTCCAGCCAAGGGGTGTGCGCACCTGGGGCCTTCCCCCTTCGAACGGCGCCGTGATGTTCAAGGAGCGGACGAGGCATCGGTTTCAAGTCTTCGGAACCACGTCTGCTGCAGACTCGCGGACCCCGGGATAGCAGGTCACGCCCCACCTCTTGAATCGCATACCCATTACCCCCGCCTGCGGAGGCTTCGCCTGGCCTGAAGCCGTGGGAGGATCCACGAGGCGAACATGGAGAACAGCCCGGTCCCGATCAGGGCCACGGGCCACCCGAAGTAGCGGTCCAGGTGCTCTACGGAGATCTTGTGGATGGCCGCGGCCAGGCCCCCCAGACCCGAGAAGAAAAAGGACTTCATCTGGCGGGTGACGCTGGCGAACACGAATCCCAGGGAGGCGAGGGGGAGGATCCACCGGTAGACCAGACGATGCCCCGCGGGCACGCTCAGTCCGTCCAGGTCCAGGATCCGCAGGGGGGCCAGGGTGTGCACGGAGCCGAGCCAGTTGAGGACCTGCGCCCCGGACCGCTGCAGGGGCGTGCCCACCCTGCGGCAGACCCAGGCCAGGGTCAGGTACAGGAGCCCGTTGGCCAGGAAGCTCAGGCCGTGGTGCTCATCGGAGTTCAGGGCGGCGGGCTGGCTGTGGAGCCAGCCGAACAGGGTGTTGTCCGAACAGGCGATGAGGGTCAAAGATATGACCATCAGGCCCAGGCCTGCGACCCACGGCGGCCAGGCGAACCTCCGCACCTGCTTGTGGTCCAGGATGGAGCCGAGGGTGAACAGGCCTGCGCCCTGGACCAGGTATCGGCCCGCTGCCCCATCCAGGGTCTGCCGGGCCATGCCGTCGATGAGGAACCCCACGGTGGCCAGGGCCAGAAACGCCAGAACCAGGGCCGCAGTGAAGATCGAGGACCGTGTCAGACAGACCATGCCTGCAGACACAGCCACCCAGAACCAGGCGGACACGTACAACTGGGCGTTGCCGACCAGCACGTGGGAGCCCGCCTGGGCCAAGGCCCGGTGCACGGACTCGTCTCCCCAGGGGTAGCGCCCGGCGGAGAGGAGGTCCCACTGGCCCAGGGTCAGGGCCAGGGTCACGGGCACCAGGAGGTTGGCCGTGGCCAGGAACCCCAGGGCCAGCCTGCCTTCCCTCCTTTGCCAGAGGATCAGACCTGTGGCCATCATCAGGGCCGCGGCCAGCCAGGCCGGCGCGGTCCGCCAGAACACGGGGATGGTCGCCCAGGTCCTGTAGAAGAGCACGATGCTGCCCAGCACAGCGATCCACCCGCCCAGGTACAGACAGATCTGCGAATAGGAGAGCCTGCGGGACTCGAGGATGGAGGGCTCGTCCGGATCGATCACGCGGGTGTAGATGGACTCTAGGCGGTCGCACTCCCTCTGGGTGAGCAGGTCGTTCTTGGCCCAGACCATGAGCCTCTGGCGGTGCAGAAAGACCTCCTGCCTGACCTGGTCCATCACAAAGGACGGCCTGGCCCAGACCTTCTCTCCAGCCAGGACCCGCCGGATGTCCTGGGCCAGGGACTGGGCGTCCGGGTACCGATGCGAAGGGTCCTTCTCCAGGCACTTGAGGCAGATGTTCTGCAGGGCCAGGGGCACCTGGGCCTCCAGGGCTGTGGGCAACTCGGGGTATCGCTCGCGGATGGCCGCAAACAGGGCGGCCGGATCGGTGTCCGTGAAGGGGAGTGAACGGGTCAACAACTCGTAGAGGAGCACGCCCAGGGCGTACACGTCCGTGGCCTTGGACACGCGGACCGGGACCGTGATCTGTTCCGGGGCACTGTAGGCCGGTGTGCCCCTGAAGACCGTGGGGTCCAGGCCCTGGGCGTCCGCAATCTCGGTCGCGATGCCGAAGTCGAGGACCTTGGCCGCGAGGGTCGAGGTCACGAGGATGTTGGCGGGCTTGAGGTCCCGGTGGATGATGTCCCTGCGGTGGGCCGCGGCCACGGCGTCGCAGACCTCGAGGTAGAGGCGGAGTCGCTGGGGCAGGTCCAGATCCCGCCAGGCCTCGGTCAGGACCGAACCGTCCACCCACTCCATGACCATGTACCGGTAGGGATCCGCCCGTCCGATCTCATAGACGTGGGCGATGTTGGGGTGGTTGAGCCGGCCCATGAGCCTGGCCTCGTGCCACTCGTGCAGGCCCTGGTCCTGTCCGAGGAACTTGACCGCGACCTGCCGGTCCAGGACCGGGTCTATGGCCTGAAAGACCGCACCGATCTCGCCGCTGCCGATCCTGCGGATGACCCGGTATCGCGGGCCCAGGAGGACCTGGGCCTGGTCCAGGCTCAGGACGGGCTGTGCGCATGCGACCTTAGGGGGGGGCGGTACGTCCGTCTGGGCCTGTCGGAGCCGGGCCAGGAACTCGCGGTCGGCCTGGGCCCTGCGAACCGACTCCCTGCAGTCCGGGCATAAGGCCAGATGGTCCTGCAATGCCCGGCTCTCCTGTCCGCCGAGGCGGTGCAAGACGAACAGCTCGATGGCCTGCTGGTCCGGGCAGGGCATGCTCGCTCCCCTACAATCATCCCTCGATCTGGGCCTCGAGTTCCCGAAGCCTGGCCAGGACGCGGCTCTTGGCGATGTACACGGCATTGACCGTGATGCCGAGCCGGCGGGCGACCTCCTGTGCGGGCACGTCGTCCATCCCGTAGGATCGAAAGGCCTCAAAGACCTTCGGGTCGAACTCGCTGCGTGCCTGATCCAGACACCGCTGGAGGACCGCCTTCTGCCACAAGGCCTCCCAAACGGCCTCCGTCCGGCTGTCGTCCGGCAGGGAACTCCAGAACTCCGTGTCCGCATGGCCGCCTTGGCCGGCGCTGCGACGTCGCTGGTTCAGGATCACCCGCCTGGCGATTCCGAGGAGCCAGTGGCTGAGCCGGCCCTTGGAGCGGTCGTAGGAGCCGGCCTGCAAGGACTTGAAGAACACCATCAGGGTCTCCTGGGCCGCGTCCTCTGCGTCCTGCGGGGCCAGACCCAGGGCCTGGGCGAAGTGGACGACTGCGGGTCGCAGTGCCGTGCAGAGCTGCTGCCACGCATCCTGGCCCTGGGTCGTCTGGAGATCGTGGAGGAGCTGGGTGGTGGTTCTCCACTCCATGCCCGGTCACTCCGTGGATTGACGCGCGTCCCGGATCAGCCTGGCCGCGTGTCTGCGCCAGGCCGGGGACCCCTTCTCGACAAAGACCTGAAACGAGGCGTCGCCGACCAGTTGCCCCAGCAGCCCCTTTCGGTCGGCCGGGTTTGGCATGGCCCTGGCCAGTCGCCTCCGCAGCCGCTCCAACTCGGCCAGGAATCGACCGTGCTCGTCGGTGACGACCTGCTCGAGCTTCTTGCGTAGGTGGCTGGCATAGGCCGGACAGTAGCCTTCGGTCCCCACGGCCACCTGGAGATCGCCCCGCTTGACGACCGCGGGCACAAAGAAGTCGCACAGGTGGGGCTGGTCCACCACGTTGCAGAGGATCTCCAGCTCCTGGCAGTCCTCGTAGATCCGCCGGTTCACGGCTGCATCGTTGGTGGCGGCGATCACCAGGGCCGCGGGACCCAGGTAGTCCTTGGCATACCGGGCCCGGACCCACTCCACAGGATGCTCGGCACAGAGGCGGCTCATCTCTCCGCAGACCTGCTTGGCCACCACGACCAGGCGTGCGCCCGCGTCCAGCAGGGCCTCGGCCTTGCGCAGGGCGACGAGCCCGCCCCCGACCACGACCACCCGTCGTCCCCCCACCTCCAGGAATATGGGGTACTTGGCCATGTCCGTAGTATACCGCACCCGGCCCTGAGCGACAGGGCAATTTCCGAAAGTCCATCGCAGGCCGGACGATTCGAGGTTTCCACTACACATCGCGTCGTCGCTCGCGTATACTCCCCCGCCATGAATACGCAAGAACTCGATCGTTATGTGGACGGACTTCCGAACCTCTGCGGGTCTGAGGACCGGGTGGCCGAGGCCATGGCCCGTCCTGGGCCGTACTACCTGCCCGAGAGCGGCGTGGCGTTCGACCGCATCCAGGCGGGGTTCTCCTTTGCCCTGCACATGCACCAGCCCCTGATCCCGGCGGGCGGTCCGGACCTCCGCACCGCGCAGGTGATCAGCAACCTGGCGGCGATGATGGCGGGCGGGGACCGTTACAACGCCGGGGTGTTCCACGACTGCTACAAGCGGATGGGCGACTTCATCCCCGAACTGGTCCGGGCCGGCAGGCAGCCCAGGGCGATGCTGGACTACTCCGGGTGCCTCCTGCACGGCCTGATCCAGATGGGCTTGACCGACGTGATCGACAAGCTGCGTCCGATCACCTGCGATCCGGGCCTGCGTTGCTGCGTCGAGTGGGTCGGCACCGCGTGGGGGCACGCGGTCGCGCCATCGACCCCCGTTCAGGACTTCCGCCTGCACGTGCGGGCCTGGCAGCACTTCTTCGCGGCCGTGTTCGGCCTGGAGGCCCTCAGCCGCGTCAGGGGATTCTCGCCGCCCGAGATGGCCCTGCCCAACCACCCGGACGTCTTCTTCGAGTTCGTCAAGACCCTCAAGGAGTGCGGATACCGCTGGGTCCTGGTGCAGGAGCACACCGTGGAGGCCGTGGAGGGCGGAGGGGGAGTGCGGGACCCCCATGTGCCGCACCGGTTGGTGGCCAGGAACTCCCGCGGGCAGACGCTGACGATCACCGCCGTGATCAAGACACAGGGCAGCGACACCAAGCTGGTCGCCCAGATGCAGCCCTACTACGAGGCCCGCGGGCAGGGGCGTCGCACGTGGGCAGGCCGGTCGATCCCGGCCCTGGTGACCCAGGTGGCCGACGGCGAGAACGGCGGCGTGATGATGAACGAGTTCCCCTCCAAGTACAGGGAAGTCATGGCCGAGGCCTCGGGCAGTGCGACCCCGCCGGTGAACGTGAGCGAGGTGCTGGAGTACCTCGATCGCCTGGGGGTCACGGAGGCGGACTTCCCTACGGTTCAGCCCATCGGGCAGGGCCGGATCTGGCAGCGGCTCCCGGAGGGCGCGGGCCCGGAGGCCCTGGATCGACTCATCCGGGACCTGGCCAGGGAGGACTCCCGGTTTCACATGGAGGGAGGCAGTTGGACCAACAACATCTCGTGGGTCCGCGGGTATGAGCACGTGCTCGGCCCGATGCAGATGGCCAGCGCCCAGTTCGCAGAGAAGGTCCTGGCCAGGGGCGTGCCCACCCGTGAGGAACGGTATCGCCGGGCCCTCTTCCATCTGCTGATCAGCCAGACCAGTTGCTTCCGGTACTGGGGGGAGGGCCAGTGGACCGAGTACGGCCGGGAGCTCTGCAGACGGGCCACGGAGATCCTGAAATGGGACTTCTAGCCACGGGCCTGTGGCGATCCGGCGGTCGGGCGAACACTGTACAAGCTCTTCTTTTATAAGGAGTTAAAATAGAAGAGCCTCGTTGCTGGGAAGAAATCCAGGCGGATTCTTCTTGCCTGTTGGCAGGGTAGGAAAGTAGACTAATAATCTTTCCCCAATAGGCTACGGGGGGTGAGGTCCTGCCGCTTGCCGTACTCCACGGCAAGATGAGGGAATCACTGTAATGCAAGGCCGGATGGGCGGACGCCCTGTCCCGGGATCGGTTCGGCTCAAGAGGCGTACGGCCCTCCTTGAGCCCTGGTGTAGGATGCAATGGAAACGACTAATAAGATTAGGAATATCGGTATATCGGCACACATCGACTCGGGCAAGACGACCCTGAGCGAACGGATCCTCTACTATGCGGGTCGCATCCACCGGATGCAGGAGGTCCACGCGGACGAGGGCGGGGCCACCATGGACTACATGGAGCTCGAGCGGGAGAGGGGCATCACGATCAACTCGGCCACGACCCAGGTGGCCTGGAACGAGCACCGCGTCAACCTGATCGACACCCCGGGCCACGTGGACTTCACCGTGGAGGTGGAGCGGTCGCTTCGCGTGCTCGACGGGGCCGTCATGGTCCTGTGCGCGGTGGGGGGGGTCCAGAGCCAGAGCATCACCGTGGACAAGCAGATGAAGCGATACCGTGTGCCGCGGATCGCCTTCATCAACAAGATGGACCGGGTCGGGGCCGATCCGGAGCGGGTCAGGCGAGACC
>JAGOQT010000212.1 GCA_018007255.1 Phycisphaerae bacterium
CGTACGAGGCACGTCTGGCGGCCGGCACGCTGCCGACCTAGAACACATCGTCGATCCGCTCGCCGAGGCGATCCGCGGCAACCTGGAAGATCCGTGGATCGGGCTTGCGATACGGGAACTGGTACGGGTAGAGCCGCACGGGAAGGAACCGCAGGAAGCCGAACTGGGCTACGTCTCGGGACCCGGCTGCGGGTCTCCCCTTCCTCTTCATGGAATCCATGGCCCCTTCCGGCCCCAGATGGCGCCTAACCTGGTAGAGACCAATGAAAGGGCCGAACCATGAACGAGTGGCTGACGACAATCACAGAGCCTGTGGCTCCCGTAGTCCAGAACCTGAACCTCTCGGAACTGGCCAGGACCTGCCTGATGCCCCTTGCCATCATCTACGTGGCCTGTCTGCTGGGCATGGCCATCTGGGCGATGCTCGTGGCAAGACATACGGCCTCTCACGGCACACCTGCCTGACAGCCCTGTCCTGAGGGAGGCCTGACCCTTGAGCTGGACTGTACCGCTGCATAGACTGGACCTGCCCGGGGAGGGGCCGTACGAATGCTATCCAGGCCTGCCGGCCTCCTGGGCCAGGTGTGTCGAACAGAATACGGTCTGATGCCAGGTTCGAGGCGACAGATGCACGAAGTGACCCGAATCCTCAACGCGATCGAACAGGGAGATGGCCGGGCGATCGACCAGTTGCTCCCTCTGGTCTACCAAGAGCTGCGCAGTCTGGCTGCCCGCAAGCTCTCCGGCGAGAAGCCCGGCCAGACCCTCCAGGCTACTGCCCTGGTCCACGAGGCCTACCTGCGACTGGCAGGCGCCCAGGCCCAGGACTGGAAGAGCAGGACCCACTTCTTCAACGCCGCTGCTGAGGCCATGCGGCGGATCCTCATCGAGAAGGCCCGGCGCAAGCGCCGGCTCAAGCGCGGGGGTGGCCAGAACCGCCTGGACCTGGACCAGGCAGAGTCTCTGATCGAGAGGCCCTCGGAAGACCTCCTGGCCTTGAACGAGGCCCTCAACAGGCTGGAGGCCGCTGACAAGCCGAAGGCCGACCTGGTAAAGCTGTGCTACTTTGCCGGGCTGACCCTCGAACAGGCTGCGGAGCTGTTGGGGATCTCGTACAGGACCGCCAAGCGTCATTGGGCCTATGCCCGGGCCTGGCTCTATGATCAGATCACCTCTGCTCGCCAATAGTCCTTAGGAGACACGGGTGAAGAATACTCACCTTCCTTCCCAACGGCGTTGGCCCCTTTGGCCCGGATAGGGCGCGTTACCCCTTGGAGGGAGCGGAAGGCAACAGGTTGTGGATGGGCACTGATATGGGTAGACCAGGGGGCCTGAAGGTGGCGGTCCTTGGGGTCAAGCTCGGGAGTGAAGAGCCATGGCGACACTAGACCAAGACGGAGAAGAGATCTTCAACAGGGCCCTTGAGACCAGCGATCCCAAGCAGAGGGCGGCCTATCTCGATGAGGCCTGCCAGGGAGATCAGGGGTTGCGGGCCAGGATCGAGGCCCTCCTCAAGGCCCACGACAAGGCAGGCAGCTTCCTCCGGATGCCGGGGGCGGACGCGGGGGTGACCATCGAGAGTGCCCCCAGGACCGAGGGTCCGGGCACCCGGATCGGGCGTTACGAGCTCCTGGAGCTCCTGGGCGAGGGGGGCATGGGCCTGGTCTACCTGGCCCAGCAGCAGGAGCCCGTCAAACGACGTGTGGCCCTGAAGATCATCAAGCCGGGCATGGACTCCAAACAGGTCATCGCCCGGTTCGAGGCCGAGAGACAGGCCCTGGCCCTGCTGGACCACCCCAACATCGCACACGTCTTTGACGCCGGAACCACAGAGACCGGCAGGCCTTACTTCGTGATGGAGCACCTCAGGGGGATGTCCATCACCCGCTACTGCGATGAGCACAAGCTCACCATTGAGAAACGGTTACGCCTCTTTGAGCATGTCTGTGAGGCCGTTCAACATGCCCACCAGAAGGGGATCATCCACAGGGATCTGAAGCCCTCGAACATCCTGGTGACCCTGCAGGGCGACAAGCCCGTACCCAAGATCATCGACTTCGGCATTGCCAAGGCCACAACCCAATCCCTGACGGATGCAACGATGTTTACGTGCCAGGGCCAGTTCCTGGGCACACCCGAGTACATGAGCCCTGAGCAGGCGGACCTGGCGACGCAGGATATCGACACCCGTTCCGATATCTATTCACTGGGCGTGGTGTTGTACGAACTACTGGGGGGAGTACTTCCCTTTGGGAGGGAATCGTTCACTCGATTGGGATTGGCGGAGGTCCAGCGGACGATCCGAGAGCAGGAGCCAGCGTCGCCGAGTGTGCGACTGACTCAAATCGGAGACAAGGCAAAGGGAATTGCCGAGAACAGGGGCACGCAGGTGGTACCTTTGGCGAGGCGGCTGCACCGGGAACTGGAGTGGATTCCCCTGAAAGCCATGCGCAAGGACCGCTGTCGGCGGTACAAGTCGGCCTCGGACATGGCGGAGGACATCCGCAATTACCTCAACGGCAATCCCCTCATCGCCGGCCCGGAGACGGCCGCCTATCGCGTCCAGAAGTTCGTCCGAAAACACGCCGGATCCGTTGCCACCGGGGTCCTTGTAGCGGCGGCCGTCGTACTCGGCCTCGTCGTCAGCACCGCTCTGTACTTCAGGTCGGAGTCGATGCGAGCACAAGCGGAGCAGGCAAAGGAGAAGGAGGCCCAAGCGCGGGTCCAGGCGGAAACGGCCGAAGCGGCCACCGAACAGAAGGCGGAAGAACTGCGTCGTACCCTGTATGTGAACAGCATTCAGTTGGCGGACGCGAAGCATGGAGAGGGAGACACGAAAAGCGTCAGGACTCTGCTGGAATCCTGCCCGAATGACCTGCGCGGGTGGGAGTGGGACCATCTCAACTATATCGCAGATCAAGCCAGAATGGTTTTGAGAGGGGCATCGAACCACGTGGTACACCCGGTGTTCAGCCCCGATGGAAAGCTCATTGCCTCCAGCGGCTGGGGCAAGGGCATCAAGATCTGGGATGCCGCCAGTGGCTCGGAACGAATGGACCTCACCGGACATGAGGGTGCTGTCCAGTGCGTGGCCTTCAGCCCGGACGGCCAACGTCTGGCGTCCGCCAGCGCCGACAAGACCGTCAAGGTGTGGGACCTGCAAACCGGCGGAGAGTTGAGGACTCTCCGAGGACATGCCAGAGATGTCTGCCATGTGACGTTCAGTCCGGACGGCAAACGTATTGCCTCTGCCGACTATGGCTCGGAGACCAAGATATGGGATGCGGAAACAGGCGCCCAAGTCGCGGACATCCAGCGCAGAGCGACGTGGGTCATGGGAATGGCGTTCAGCCCGGACGGCAGGCACATCGCCTCATGCAACATGGACAGCATCAGTGTCTGGGACACGACCAGCGGAGTTGAGATCATGACCATTGCCTCCGCTCATAAGCTCTTCGTGTCGTGCGTAGCCTACAGTCCCGACGGAAAGAGCATCGCTTCTTGTGGCTGGGACTCCGGCATCAAGGTGTGGGATGCGTCCACCGGCAAACAGACGATGGTGTTGCGCTCGCGCAGCCAAAGGCTGAACTATGTGAGCTATGACGCCAGCGGCAAGTTCATCGTCGCCCCGGATCAGGGCAATACCCTCAGCGTCTGGGATACGGTCACCGGAGAGGTCGTTATGACATTGGCAGGTCATGAGGCCGCCATCCGGTCGGCCTCCTTCAGCCGGGACGGCAGGAGAATCGTATCCGGCGGCGAGGACAGGACGATCCGGGTCTGGGACACATCATGGTCCAAGGGGGAAATGCTCATGCGGATTGATTCCTTCCTGTATGGGTTTGGTCTGTCCTACAGTCCTGATGGCAAGAGGTTTGCCGCAGGCGGTCTGAAAGGCGGAGTGACGATCTGGGATGCCGCCGCGGGTACCGAACTCGCGGCCATACCGGCCGGCGGAAACCTGATCTGGGAGATCGTCTTCAGCCCGGATGGGAAATGGCTTGCATCGGGCAGCAACGATGGAACAGCATCGATCTGGGATGCCTCAACAGGCGCCAAACGGGTGACTCTGAGCGAGCATCAGGCCGGAAAGAAGGGCGTAGCGGCCATGGCCTTCAGCCCGGATGGGAGCCATATTGTTGTCGGCAATGAAGGGGGAGACATCCGAATCTGCGACACAGAAACAGGCAGGGAGATCGTGAAGTTCCCAGGCAATCAGGGTTCAGTCGCAACCCTGGCCTACTATCCGGACGGGCGCCGGATCCTTTCCGGTTCCTGGAACGGCGAGGCCAAGGTCTGGGACGCGGCCACGGGAACGGAAGTGCTGACCATCCGGGCAGGGCAGGGCACCCGACTCAAGGGCTCTATGGCCATCAGTCACGATGGAAGGCTCATTGCGACCAGCACCAGCACCAGCACGCAAGGGAAGATCATACTCTGGGACGGCGAAACGGGTAAGCAAGTCAAGACTTGGGCAGCTCATACGACCGGCGGTGTCGAGCAAGTCTGTTTCAGCCCCGATGACAGGCGTCTCGCTTCCGTCGGCCGGGGGGATGCGACGGTCAAGGTCTGGGACATTCCTACCGGTACGGAGCTTATAGCCCTTGTGCCGCAACTGGACGTTTATGATGTTGCCTTCAGCCCGGACGGACGTACCCTTACGGCTCTTTGCACTGACGGAGTCATTCTCTGGGAGACGGCAGAACCTTCAGGTGGATATGAGCTGCGCCAGACAGGGCAGACGGCACGCAAACGGACAGCCGAAGTGGTCCAGAAACACGGCAATTGGTGCGATACAATAACCGAGCTTCGGATGGACACGACGCTGGAGGAGCCGGTTCGCAAGCTCGCCCTGCGAATCGCCCTTTCCCGCCAGTGGGAAGATGCTCGCAAGGTCGTGGACGAGCTGTATGAGAAACGCGGTCTCTACCACGATGTCATTGCGGATCTCCAAGAAGACAAAGGCCTCGATGAGTTGGTTCGGAAACAGGCGTTGGAGATCGTCGATGATCACCTGTGGCGCGATGCGGACAAGCTCCGGCAGGAAGCGCACAAGGTTGCGCTTCTACCGGGAAGAGGCATTGAGGCCTACCGCGCAGCGCTGGCGAAGGCACAGCAGGCGAATGCCTTGGATCCGAACAATTGGCGTATCGTCGGTATCCTGGGGATGGCCCAGTACCGGGCAGGCTTGTACGAAGAGACGCTTACGGCCTTCAAGAGAGTTGCTGAACTCAGGGCAAACGAAGGAGCAGAGGTACGGGAGCCGGTCTCGTCGGCGTTCGTGGCGATGGCCCTGCACCAACTCGGTCGAGTGGACGAGGCCAAATCGACTCTGGAGAAACTGCGGGCCCTGCACAAAGAAGACGAGCGGATTGCCAAGGGCGCGGTGCCGAAGGCCCTGCTGGCGGAGGCGGAGGGCCTGATCGAAGGCAAGAAGCCCTGACCGCAGATTCCCCATACGGGTTTGGACCAGACGAAGGCACTGCTTCCCGGCTTGGGGGGAGGGCACGGGTGGTGGTCAAGGGGCGGAGAGCCCCTGCATCGCATGGTTCATGGCTTGGCGGGGGACGTTCCCCTGGATGTCCCCTGGTCTGCGATGAGGTTTGGCAGGTCGGAGAGCCGCCTGAGCACCCAGGCCCCCTGGGGGACCGGCCGGCCTGCGTTGGTGTGGGCAGGGACCAAGGCCGCGGACATGCCCAGTCTCAGGGCCGGCAGGATGTCCCAGTCGATGCGGTCGCCGACGTAGAGGACATCCTCGATCCGCTCGCCGAGGCGATCCGCCGCAACCTGGAAGATCCGTGGATCGGGCTTGCGATACGGGAATTGGTACGAGTAGAGGCGCACGGGAAGGAACCGCAGGAGGCCGAACTGGGCCAGGTGTCGGTCCAGGCAACTGGCGGGCACGAAGGTGTTGGACAGGAGGCCCAGCTTGAGACCCATGTCCAACAAGGCCTCGAGGGTCCTGGTCGTTTCCGTCTCGATCACCGCGTCCCGGCTCAGGGGTTCGTACCACCTCCAGGCCAGCTCCTCCCACTGCGACGGGTTCAGGTCGATCCCCTTTCCGGCGCCGACCCGCTCGAATAGATCCAGGACGTCGAAGTCCCTGCCCGTCCAATGGGACCGAAGGGTCTCCCATCTCAGACGCAACGCGTTCTCCGCGAAGAACAGCGGGTACCACTGGAGAGGGCACCTCTGGGCCTTGAGGTAATCGTAGGAGCCCCTTGCCCCCTTGGCGAATGCGCGGATCTTGTTGATCTTCCCGTAGCGGATCAAGGTCTCGCCCAGGTCGAAGAGCACGGCTCTGATCGTCTTCGTGGACATGATGAGCGTTCCACGCGCTTGGGGGCAGGGCTGTGGAGGCCGCCGGGCGCCGAACCCTATCCTCTGGCTGGCGGCAACTGGCCTCCGAAGGCCTCCTGGACCCACCGGACCATCTCCTGATCCGAGATCCCTGAGATCCGGTCCACTGCGTACTCGGCGTCAATCCGGTCCTTGATCCGGATGACCCGCGGGTCCTGCTTGGCGATCTGGATCTCGTAGCGGCTCTCGATCCAGTGCTTGATCCCGGCCGCACCGGTCTTGTCCGTGATGACCACGCCCACGGCCCGGTTCAGGAGCCTCTGGGTGTCAAAGCAGTTGTAGATCTCCTCGTCCTTCAAGAGGCCGTCCGCGTGGATGCCGGCCCGCGTGACATTGAAGTCGCGCCCCACCAGGGGGAAGTTGGCCGGGATCTCGTAGCCCAGCTCCTTGCGGGCGTAGTCGGCCAACTCCGTGATGGCCGAATAGCGGACGCCGGGGGTATGGCCCTTGATCTGGGCGTGCTCGATGACCATGGCCTCCAGGGGCGTGTTGCCCGTCCGTTCGCCGCTGCCGAACAAGGCGGTGTTCACGGCGGAGCAGCCGTACAGCCAGGCGGCCGTCGCGTTGACCTGGCCCTTGTGCAGGTCGTTGTGGCCGTGCCACTCCATCTGCTCGCAGGGCACGCCGATCTCCCGCAGCCCGTGGACGAGACGGGGCACGCTCCTGGGCAAGGTGGCCTCCGGCCACGGAACACCAAAGCCCAGGGTGTCGCACAGCCGGATCTTGACCGGGCTGCCGTACTGTTAGCCGAGCCTCATCAGATGGTCCACAAACGGGAGCACGAACCCGTCGTAGTC
>JAGOQT010000213.1 GCA_018007255.1 Phycisphaerae bacterium
CCCTGCCCAAGAGACACCTGGCAGGGTGCGGTCAGGTGGTAGGCCTCCCGGCCCTCCAGCAAACAGGTCATCCGATCCAAACGGACCACGGACCGTTCGCCGAGCAGGGCCTCCCCTGCGGCCTCAAGGCCGGCCCCATTGCAGGCCACGCGAAGGGCCAAGTCGGACACGCCCCCAGAGGGCACGTCCACCGTGCCGCTGGCCGAGACGGCCAGGTCCTCTCCCAGGCGGAGCTCTGCATGCCCGACCTGCACCTTCGGCCACTCCACAGTCGCCTCGGCGCGCCCGGCCCGGATCGCTGTGCCATACACGGACAGGTCCTTGCCCTGGACAGCCACCACCGCACGGGGGTATCTCTGCTGCGACGGCTCGAGCCTCACCGTACCGGTCAGCCGGCCGCCGGCCCCTCCTGCGGGGAGTCTCTCCAGGTCGCACTGGATGCGCAGCGTGGCGGGGGTGACCTGCCAGTTCTTCGCAGTGCGCTCCAACCGGAAGGGATCGGCCAGTTCCGCCTGGAACCAGGGCGTGTTCACGTCCAGGGTCTCCACTGCGACCACGCCAGCCCCCCCGCTCGCCGCGATCTCCAGGCCCAGGGGCGGGAGGGTGTCCTGAATCGGATCCGCATGGGCTACCGCCTTGACAACGACCTGATCCTGCAGCCAGACCAGGTGGAGCGAGCCCGTCAGATCTCCGTAGGGATCGAGCCCCAGCCATCGGGCGGGCACCCGAAACCCAGGCGCGTCGAGCGAGGCCTCTGAGGGCGGCCACCTGCCGGCCACAAAGAAGGACTTCATCGACAGCCGGTTGTCCTGCCACATGAGGGCCCCTTCGATGCCCCAGCCCGGATCGGATCGGAAGATCCGCGACCGGAGGCTCGCACCGGAAGGCAGGGCCCCGGCTGTGAGCCTCCAATCGGCTGCCCCGCTGAGATCCAGCCTGGCCTGAACCGTCTGGCCGAGCCTCTCGGACGCGGTCTGCACATAGACCTGCCTGCCGTCCCATTCCACGCGGGGCACCTCGACGGTGCCGCGACCCAGGACGACCGCTCCGTCCAGGAGGCGTGCGGACGAGAGCCAGGCCCGCGCACGGGGCAGACCGGAATCGACCGCATCCAGGACCGCCGCCACGGAGTCGGTCTGTCCTCGCAGGGGTTGGGGCCCTGCGGGGGAGGGCTCTTGCCGGTCTGCGGAGAGGTCCACGCGCCAGTCTCGCGCGACGACCAGGGCGATCTCGCCCTCGTACCCAAAGGCGTGCCTCCACAGCCAGACCGTGGGCAGCATGATCTCCACCCGGTCTGCAACGGCCTCGGTTCGTCCTGCACGAACCCGCACACCTTGGAGCACCAGGCGGCGGTATCCCATCCGTTCATGGGACTCGTATTGCACGCCGTACCGGTGCAGGATCGGCGAGATCGCCCACGGGAACCACACCGGCATGGAGCCCAGCACAAGCCCCAGCAGGGCGAGCGGGGCGAAGAGGACCCATCTGAAGAACCGCTTGACCTTCAGCCGAACCATGGTTTCTGTGACCGACTGCGAGCGAATAGGACCCAACCTGGACAGACGCTGCCTGCCTCCGGACCCGATGCGTGCCCGCTCACTCCTGCGGGTACACGATCAGGCGGTCGTGGACGAGCACGACCAGGTCGTTCTTGCCGTCGCCGGTGAAGTCGCGGACCAGGACTGCGCGGGGCTGGCCGGCCTCTGCCCGCCGGCCCTCGGCCCGGCCTTCCTCAACGGAACGGTGCTCCTCGAAGACCTTGAAGGTGAACCCGCTGCCCAGTTGCCCGTCCTGGTTGAAGGCCAGGATCTGGATGTGGCTGCGCCCCTGTTCACAGAGCACGACCTCCGGCACACCGTCGCCGTTGAGATCCCCCGCGTCCAGACGTCCGAATCGCCCGTCTTGGATGTCCGGCTCAAACCCCGCGATCTGCCGGAACGCCTCTCCGTGCGCCCCGGACCGGATGACCACGAGCTTCTGATCGCAGCACACGACCAGGCCCTGGGCGGACCCGCTGCCGGCCCCTGCGCCCAGGATCCTGCGGGCACCGCTCGCAGGGACCTTGACCTGCCTCCCGGCCCTGTAGGTCCCGTCGGTCTGGGGGTCCAGGAAGGTCAGCACCCCGGATTGGTCGTCCAGGCCCACGATCCGGACCTGGGCCCGGCCCTGGTCCGGCAAGGCGGCGGCCAAGGTCAACTGGGACCGTGGGTCCGCAGCCTGGTACTGGTCCACGATCTGCCAGCCCGTGCGCGAGTCGAACCGGACGGACCGGACAAAGGCCCCTTGGGCCAGGAGCAGGACATTCCTGGACGGCGTCCCCAGGGCCGCCACGGACAGGGCCTGGGGCCGCAACTGCGAGACCAGCCCGGATTGGATCTGGTCCTGCACCTGCACTGCGAACACGCCGGACGCCGTCTGGCGGATCAGCAGGAGCGGTGCGAAGTCACGCACGACGATCAGATCGGCCAGGCCGTCCTGGTCGATGTCGCAGGCGATCAGGTCCTGGGGCCTGTCCTTTACGTCGTCCAGATCCACAGAGGGCCCGGGTTCGGCCTGTGCGCGACCCAGGCCGAGCACGGTCCGGAGTGTGAACCGGTCCCGGCCCTCGTGCCCCGCCTTGGACACATAGGCCAGGTCCGGGGCCCCGTCCCCGTTCAGGTCCGCAACGTCGAACACCAAGGGCTCGCCGGTGACCGGCACGGTCCGGGGGAAGGCCAGGCGGCCGTTCTCGTAGCGGGTCAACCCCAGGAGCTTCTCCTCCCCGCTGAGGACGATCAAGGACTCCGGTCCGGACTCGGTCAGACGGCTTGCGCAGATCTTCCTCATGTCCTTGAGACCGGGGAAGACCTGGGGCGAGGCGAAACCGCCGTCTCCCTGGCCTCGGTACACCGCAAACTCGGCCTTCTCGGGATTGGAGACGACCACGTCGATCACGCCGTCGGCGTCCACGTCCCCAGCGGCGAAGGCCCGCCTGTCCGCGTCCTTGCTCTCGGCCAGGGGATACACGGACACCCGGTCCTCCAACCCGGCCTCGGACTGCAGGGCGTAGATCGCCAGTCGCTGGCTCTGCCTGGACACGCTCACCAAGCGGTCCCTGCCCTGGATTCGGCAGAGGGTCACCACGGACGGGTCCGGGATAGCGTGGTGCTGCTCCGGCCCCAAGGTCCCGTCCGGCCTCTGGAGTCGGACCTGCACGGGAGACTCCCTGTCCCCCACGGTCCACAGCAACAGGTCGCAGCGGCCGTCCGCGTTGAGGTCGCCGAGGGAGACCTGTCGCAGCCCCGGGGAGGAGCCGGACTGGCGCACGGGCTTGCCCAGGACGCCCTCCTGGTCTTGCAGAAGCAGGTAGTACCCGCTGTCCGCTGCGAGAACCAGGTCTGTCCGACCGTCGCCGTTGAGGTCCCCAGCAGCAAGGGCGTCCACATTCTGGGTCCCATCGGGGATGTCCCACCTCTGCTCAGGCAGCCACCGGGGCTCCCGTGGGCCCGTCTCGGCCTTGGAGCCGGGCACTTCCTGGAGCGCGAGGCGAAGCCCCTCTCGGCACGTGTAGGCCAGATCCAGGGCCTTGTCCCCGTTCAGGTCCGCCACGACCACGCCGGCGACCTGAACGGACAAGGGGTAGGTCACCCGCCTGAACCGCCAGTTCTTCTCCCTGCCGAATACGTCGTTGACGTTCTCCTGGTCCCCGGGGTCCAGGTCCGCCTGCACCGGACCCGTATCGGGCCTGCGGAGCAGCAGATCCAGCCGGGCCTTGCGATTGTTGCTGACCACGATGTCGGTCAGACCGTCTCCGTTGAGGTCTCCGGCAGCGGGCAGGCCGAGGTCCCAGTCCAGCTTGAGGACCTCCATGGGGCCAAACCCGTAGTACTCGGACAGGGGTGTCAGGGCTCGGGCCCAGGGCCCGGACCAGAGGGTCAGGGCACACAACCCGATCCATTGCACACACCCGGCACCCCGACGGATCGTCATCTGGGCCCGCTTCCCAACAAAGCCACCTTGCCATATAATCCGGACGCCATGGTGGGGTGAGTATATCGGGCTTCCCCCATCCGGGCAAGGGCAGCCGAAAGGGAACCGGAGCAAGGCCATGATGCGATTACGAACGGTCCGTTCCATCGGGCTGGCCGCTTGGGCGGCCGCGATCCTGACCTCCGCGGCCCGGGCAGAGACCGTTGTGCTTCAGGACGGCCAGGTCATCCGGGCCGAGGTGGTCCGATCGGACGAGCGAGGGGTGATCGTGGATCTGGGCTTCGATCTCCTGCGGATCCCGCAGTCCGGCATCCGGCAGGTCCTGAACGACCCCTGCGAGGCCGCGCCCCTCTCCAAGGACCCCGGAGTCGGCGGAGGCACATCGCACCAGGCCGGCATGTACTACACCACGACCGCCGAGCCCACGACCATCGAGCGGAACGTAGATCGGTTTGCCGAGGCCGTGGTCATGGTCAGCAGCCCCGGCGGACAGGGGTCCGGATTCATGCTCAACGAGAAGGGGTACCTGGTCACCAACTACCACGTGATCGAGAACGAGACCCTGATCAAGGTCACCGTGTTCCAAAAGGCGCCCGGCGGTTTTGAGCAGCAATCCTACAAGAAGGTCCGGATCATCGCGTTCAATCCCTTCGTGGACCTGGCCCTGTTGAAGATCGAGGAGGCCGAGCAGCCCTTCCAGCACGTGTACCTGGGCCGGATCGACCAGCTCGCCGTGGGCCAGACCTGCTTTGCCGTCGGCAATCCCCTGGGCCTGACCCGAACGGTCAGCCAGGGCATCGTGTCCAGTGTAAACCGCAACTATGACGGCCGCCTGTACGTCCAGACCACCGCGGACATCAACCCGGGCAACTCCGGAGGCCCGCTGTTCAACCTCCGCGGAGAGGTCATCGGCGTCACGTCCATGGGGTATCGGTTCTTGGGCGGCCTGAACTTCGCCGTCCCGGTGGACGTGGTGCAGCGATTCATCGAGAACTGGGATGCCTTCGCCTACCACGAAGACAACCCCAACGCCGGATTCCGATACCTGCAGCCCGCAGCACGCCGGAACATGGGCAGCCCCCCCACGGCCAAACCGCCGGCAGAGTAGTCTTTGGCCTCTCGTTCTGGGTATCGGGTCTCCGGATTCTGCGTTCTACGTTCTGAGTTCTGTGTTCTCTTGATGAGGTCACCATGAGCAGGAACACGCGTATCGTGATCGCCCTCTCCCTTGCAGGCCCACTGGCCGTGGCCTCGGCCGATGTGGCGGATTCGGCCCGTCTGCTGCCGGCCGACACAGCGGCCATGCTCAGCATCGAGTCCATGGAGGGCCTCAAGGCGGCCCTGAAGAGGACCTCATACTACGAACTCTACAGGGACCCCGCCATGCAGGAGGCGGTGGGCCCGGCAGAGAAGAAGGTCCGCGAGAGGATGGACAGGGCACTCCAGGACCTCTGGAAGAGGCTCAAGATCGAGAACCCCCCGCGCCAGATCCCCTGGCCCCAGGGCAGGGTGGTCGTGGCCGTGTTCGTGTCCGCCAAGGAGGCCCCTGCCCGGGGCATGGCGGACCTGCCCCCCACTGCCGCGAGAGAGGGCAGGCCGGAGCGGTTTGCAGATCTTCAGGTCGTGGCCCTGATGGACATGGGCAAGGCCCTGGACCAGGCCAGGGGCCTGGCTCAAGACATGACCCGGTCCCTGGACGAGTCAGGGACCCTCCGAAAGAGGCAGCAGATCCGGGGCGTCGATTTCCAGATCCTCACCCAAGACCAGTCCAGGACCGAGGAGGACGTGTTCTGCTTTGGCTTCAAGGATTCCTGGCTGATTGCAGGCACCAGCGTCCCTAGGATCGAGGCTGTTCTGCGCCATGTGGATCGGGACGTCGGCGACAGCCTGGCGACGCAGCGGGGCTTTCAGACCGCGGTGCGCACGGTGGGCCAGGGAGAGGTCTCCCTGTTCGTTCACGCGGATCCCATCCGGCAGGTGATCCTGGACACGGCCCAGGACCGCTACGCCCTGGATCGGCAGATCCGCGTCCTGGGCCTGGATCAGGTCTCTGGGCTGGCCGCGTGCTGGCAGGTCGCACCCGGCCCGCAGGAGGTCTGGCGATGCAAGGCCCTGGTCGGCGTGACGGGGCCCAAGCAGGGCATCCCCGCCCTGCTGTGTCCGGCCTCGGCCCCCATGCGTCCGGACGGCCCGCTGTTCTACTCGGACGCAGTCACGCTGATCGTGGCCCACTACGACCTGGCCGCGATCTATGACCGGCTGGCCAAGCTCGTGACGGAGCTCTCCGCGGTGAACATCGACTTCCTGGCGCAGACCGCCCTGGCCCCCACAGGGGAGGCCGGCGGCCCGCCGCCCCTGAACCTCAGGCAGGACGTGCTGGCCCACCTCTCCGGGCCCCAGGTCATCACGTGGCGTATGGACAGGCCCTACACGGATCCGGGCAGGTCCAAGACACTGGGTGCGATCGCGGTGCGCGATGCTGAGGGGGTCGACACGGCCTTGGCCCGCATCCACCGGGCCCTTGTCGGCAAGGCCGACCCCAAACTGCAGCGCACCATGTTGGAGCACACCCTGTATCTGCTGCCCCCCTTGCAGGTGCCCTCCCCGTTTCTGTCCCGGATGGCACCCGATGCGCAACAGCCCAGACAATTCGCCGCAGCGGTGGCCGCAGGCGTATTGGCGGCAGGCGAGGTCGATGTGGTCGAGCAGGCCATCCGGGGCACCCGGCAGGGGCAGACCACAACCATCGGCTCGGATCCGATGTTCCGCCACGCCATGCGATTCCTGCCCTCCGAGGCAGGCGTGTACTGGTACCAGAACACACAGCGCTATTGGGAGATCGTGTGGGCCCAGCTCAAGGGCCTGCCCCGAACCGGGCCTGCGCATGCCCCCGAGCGGGACATGGACGACGAGGGGCTCTCCATACGGATGCCGGACCCTTGGGAGGAGCTTGGACAAGTCCTTGACCCGGGCCGACTGCCCGAGTTCAGTGCAGTCAGGAGGTACCTCGGCGCAGAGAGCGGCTGCGTCCGGGATCACGCGGACGGGATCGCCGTGGAGGTCGTTGAGGTCAGACCGCCCCAATAGGGCGAGCAAGGCGTCGCCTTGGGCCGGACGTATGGGACCGCCGGCCTGCACAGGATGAGGCCCGTGGTCGCGGGCCTGCACGGGGTGGGGGGACGG
>JAGOQT010000214.1 GCA_018007255.1 Phycisphaerae bacterium
TCCTGAGGCCCGGGAGCTACACCATGCCCGAGGTCGTGTAGTACCGGTACAATGCGGCCGCGCGGAGGATCATGGCCCTGTGCACACTGCTGATCTACGTGCTCCTCCTGGGCGCGGTCACCTACTCGGGGGCCCTGACGATCAAGACGATCGCCGCAGAGCGAGGCGTGCAGGTGAGTCTGTCCCTGGCCGCGCTCGTGATCGGCGTGATCGCCATGCTCTATGTGGCCACCGGAGGCCTGAAGGCCTGCGCATGGGCGGACCTGATTCAGGGCAGCGCCCTGATCCTGGGCGGAGCCGTCATCATGGTCCTGGCCTTCATGGTCCTCGGGCGTGCGGAAACGGCCTGGACCTTCTCGGACATCCAGCAGGGCATCGTGGAGGCCAAGCGGCTCGATCCGGGCGCAGGCAGCCTGTCCAGGTTCCTGGGCCTCAACAGCAACCGGCTCAACATGTTCCTGCCCAAGAACGACCCCATCCTGCCCTGGACGGCCCTTCTTCTGGGGATCTGGATCCCCAACTTCTACTACTGGGGCCTGAACCAGTACATCACGCAGCGGACCCTGGGTTCGGCCTCCTTGTCCCAGGGACAGCGGGGGATCGTGTTCGCCGCTTTCCTGAAGCTCCTGGTCCCCTTCGTCGTGGTGATCCCGGGCATCATCGCCTTCAACCTGTACGCCCCGGACATGCGGCTCGACGCCCGCGGCGATGTAGCGGGCGGACTGGCCAAGTACGTCAAGGCCAATCCCGGAACCCAGTGGGTCCAGGTTGTGGACAGCCCCACCGAGGACGCGATCTCCGCGTGGCAAGGGGACAGGGGGCGCTACATGATGGCCTTGTACCCTGACACGGCCTCGCTCAAGGCGGTCAAGGTGTCCAATCCCTTTGTCGTGCCCATGGTCAAGTCCGACTTCGACGAGGCCCAGGCCGCCGAGTACACGGTCTTCGCGTCCGAGGACAAGGCCTGGCGGCACCTCAATGCCGACCTGGCCGCGGAGATCGAGCAGTACGACGCCAGGACCCGCGAGGCGGCCAAGGCCGCCGGGAAACCGACCCAGACGGAGAAACTCGTCAGCTACAAGTACGACACGGCCCTCGGCTATCTGATGAGTCGGGTCCTGCCCCTGAACGTCGGCCTGTTCGGCTTCGTGTGCGCGGCCCTGCTCGGCGCTGTGGTCAGCTCCCTGGCGGCCATGCTCAACGCCGCATCGACGATCTTCTCCATGGACATCTACAAGAAGTTCCTCGCACCCAAGGCCAGCCAGGGCAACCTCGTGCTCCTGGGGCGGATCTCCGTGGTGGTCTTTGCGGCGATCGCGGTCATGCTCGCCCCGCAGTTGGGCAACCCCAACCTGAGGAACAGCATCTTCACGATCATCCAGGAGAGCCAGGGGTTCATCTCGCCGGGTGTCCTGGCCGTGTTCGTGTTTGGGCTGCTCAGCCGCCGGGCGCCGGCCCCGTGCGGCGTCCTGGGCCTGCTGACCAGCATCGTCAGCTACGGCCTCTTCATGGTGGCCGCGCCCTCTGTGCAGTTCCTCAATCGCATGGCCATCTGCTTCGGGCTGTGCCTAGTGGTCATGTGGATCTGGACCGCTGCTCGGCCCCTGGCCAAGCCCATTGAGTTCAGGCGGAACACGGACATCGACCTGACCCCCTCGAGAGGAGCCAGGACCGCCGGGGTCGTGGTGATCCTCCTGACCCTGCTCCTCTATGTGATCTTCAGCCCGATCGGCGTGGGCAAGTAGGAACGGCCCGGTCTCGACTGTGCCCTGTGCGGCACGCGCCCGGGTGCACAGGGGTTGGATCGCCGCCTCAGGCGCCGCATGCGGACCGGGGCCCCGACCCTGGGAGGGTACGACCGCCGGCAGCCGGGGTCTGGATGTCCGTGTCCGCGGGGCCCGGCTGCGGTCAGGAGTCCTCGGGGCGGTCCCTCTCCTGCCTTGGCTGGACGACCCTCTGCTCGGTGAAGACCTTCCCAGACAGGCCCTCCGTGAACACGACCTTGATGGTCAGAGGCCTGTCCAGGGGCGCATCGGCGGGCCGATCGAACACGAGCCTGTAGTTGATGGTCACCAGGGTGGCGAACCACATCCCGTGCAGCGAGGGCGGCTCCACGTGCCAGGCCCCGAGCAGGGCACGATTGGGATCTGCGGACAGGTCCCAGAGCTGCACGTCCACAGCCCCCGAGGCCTTGACCACGTCCCCCGCCTCGTCCACGGGCTGCACGTACACGATGAGCTTCTCCAGCGTGCCGTCCTTGTCCTTGTCGTAGAAGCCCGTGTACCCACCCAGCCGTATCCTCTCGAGTCGGTGGAACTCCCTGGCCTGGGCGTCCAGGGGCTCGCGGGGTACGGACTCCAACTGGCGTCGCAGGGCCTCGTTCTCAGCCTGAAGGACAACCACCTGGTTCTCCAACTGGCTGATCCGGACCCTGAGGGTATCGGTCTTGGATCCCGCCCCCCCACCCGACGACCCCTGGCAGCCCGTCACCGCAGCCAGGCAGGTCAGGATCAGGAGCCGATCGATCCCGCGCACGGGCCTGCTACTCTCCCCGGTCGACCGAACCCGCGTCCTTGACGATCTCCGGGGCCTTCTGAAGAATCCTGTCGGCCAGCCCATATTGAATGACCTCCTCGGAATCCAACCACAGATTCCGGTCGCAGTCCTTTTCGATCTTCTGGGCGGTCTGGCCTGTGTGCTTGGCCAGGATCTCATAGAGCCGGGCCCGCAGGCGGAGGATCTCGTGGGCCTCGATCTCCAGATCCGTGGCCGGACCCTGCAAGATACCCGAGATCAGGGGCTGGTGCAGCAGCACGCGGCCGTTGGACAGCACAAAGCGCTTGCCCGCCGTGCCGCCCGCCAGGAGCACCGCCCCCATGCTGGCCGCCTGCCCCACGCAGTACGTGGCCACGGGGCACCGGATGAACTGCATCGTGTCGTAGATGGCCAGGCCTGCGCTGATCGAGCCGCCGGGCGAGTTGATGTAGAAATGGATGTCGGCCTTTCCGTCCTCGTTGCTCAGGAACAGCATCTGGGCCACCACGACATTCGCGGAGTCGTCGTCCACCATGCCGCCCAGAAACACGATGCGATCCCTCAGGAGTCGGGAGTAGATGTCGTAGGCCCGCTCGGAACGGCCCGTCTGTTCGATCACGATCGGTATGAGATGCTGGTTCAACGCCATAGGGATCCCTGCGCCTCCTTGAGACTAGGTCTTGGCCTGGTCCTTGTCCGGGCCACTTGGCTTCCGGTCCTCTTCATGCAGGACCTCGTCGATCAGACCGTAGGCCTTGGCCTCATCCGCACCCATGTACCGGTCCCGCTCCGTCTCGGCCGCGATCTTCTCGATGGGCTGGCCCGTGTGGCGAGCGAGGACCTCGTTGATCATGCTCCGGGCCTTGACGATCTCCTCGGTCTGGATCTTGATGTCCGCGGCCTGCCCGGTCACGCCTCCCCACGGCTGGTGCAGCATGATCTTGGCGTGGGGCAGGGCGAACCGCCCTCCCTTCCTTCCCGCAGCCAGGATCACCGCGCCCCCGGACTCGGCCCGGCCGATGCAGTACGTGGCCACGGGGGAGCCGATGAACCGCATCGTGTCGTAGATCGCCATGGTGTCGTCCACGCTGCCCCCGGGGGAATTGACATACAGGCTGATCTCGCTGCTCCGCTTGAGGTTGTCCAGGTACAGGAGCTTCATGATCACCTCGGAGGCCCGGACGTAGTTGATCTCCCCGACCAGGAAGACGATCCGGTTCTCGAGCAGCATATCGTCCAGGCTCATCTGGCGATAGGTGTGGTACTGATGGCTGTACTGGTCGTAGATCCCCAGGGGATGAGAGGCCATTCGGCCTGCGCGGTCCGTGGTCATTCGATCCTTCCTTCGCTAGCCCGGACGGGTCCGAATCCGGCGGGTCCCGTTCTTCCGGATCGGCCGTTCACTCGGTGCTGTCCGACGACGGACGGGAACCATCCTTCTTGGACGACTTCTTGCCGGCCTTCTTGGCCCCGCCCTTCTTCTTGTCTTTCTGGTCAGCAGGCTCAGGGGCCGCCCCCTCGACCTCCGTGATCTTCGCGGTCTTCAGGAGCTGGTCGATGCACTTGCCCTGCCGGACCTCAAGTCTCAATTGGGCCAGGGATCCATCCCGCTCCATCTGGTCCTTGAGTCGCTCGGGCCTCTGTCCCCGCTGGACGGCCAACTGGGCGATGTGGCCGTTCACTTCCTCCTCGGTGACCTCGATGCCCAGCTTGTCGCAGACCTTGTCGATCACGAAGAACGTCTTGAGCTGCTGCTGGGCCTGTTCCTCGGAGCTGGCCCGGAGGGTCTCCATGTGCTCGTCGATCTGCTGGCGGGACAGGCCCTGGGACAGGAGCCGCACGTACTGGCGCTGGAGGACCGTGGTCGCCTGTTGGGCCACCACGTCCAGGGGCAGGTCGAAGGTGACGTTGTCCAGCAGGTGCCGCGTGATCTGATCCTCCATGCCCGAACGGATCTGGGCATCGAGCCGTCGCTCCAGGAGTTCTCGCAACTGGGCCCGGAGCTGATCCTCCGTGGCCACGCCATACCGTTTGAAGAAGCCCTCGTCCAAGTCGGCAGGTCGAAGGACCTTGACCTCCTTGACCTCCGCATGCACATCCACCTTCTTGCCTCGAACCTCTTCCCGGAAGTAGGTCTTGGGCACCTCCACCGTGATGTCTCTCGAGTCTCCGGTCTTGGCTCCGGCCAGCCACTCCTCCAGATTCTCCACGGGGATCCCGGCCACAAAGCCGCGGGGCCGCACGGAGATCTCCATGTTGCTGAACTGCTCCGGCTCCTCCTCGCCTTCGACCTTCAGGGCCACATCGGCCACGATCTGGTCGCCGCCCTGGCAGGCCTGGCCCTCCTCACGGGGCACCCAGACCCCCGAGATCCGCCGCAGCTGCTCCAGCTCCTCATCCACATGCCCGGAGGTGATCACAGCCTTCGTCTTGGTCACCGGGATGTCCTCCAAACCCGGCAATTCGAACTCGGGCCAGACCTCGACATCGAACTGGAACTTCAGCGGGCCCTGGGCAGGGAGCTCGATGTGCTCGAAATCGATCTCCGGGTCGCCCAGGATGGCCAGCTTGTTGTCCTTCACGGCCGCATCGCTGGCGTCCGCCAGGAGCTTGAGCTTGACCTGGTCGGACGTCTCCTTGCCGAACCGCTTCTCGAGGAGCCTGCGAGGGGCCCGGCCCTTGCGAAAGCCCGGCAGGACGGTCTCCCGCCTGAGGGTATTGTACTGACCGTTCAGCGCCCCTTGGACGGACTCGGCGGGGACTTCAATGATCACCCGCTTCTTGCAGGGCCCGGCCTCCTCGACGGTGACCTTGTTCGGGGGGCTCTGGGGAACCTGGTTCTCGGCCATCTGCCTGCTCCTTCTGCCTTGGAATCGATTCAACAAACAAAAAAGCCCTCAGGGAGGCCTTTCCCCTGATCGGGCATGGGACATTCCACCCGCCCAACGGGCAGGTCGTGCATATCGGCGACCAACGCCAAACTGTCATCGAGTCGGTAGCTCACCGATACTATGTCTGGCCCGCGGCGACATCCCTTACAGAACCACCTGCGCCCATCCCTGGGCGGGCCTCATCAGAGCGGGTGATCGGGCTTGAACCGACGACATTCACGTTGGCAACGTGACGCTCTACCACTGAGCTACACCCGCATGTCCTGGGCAATCAGGCCCGAGTCTGTTGAGTCTAGGTGAATTATAGAGTGGATCACGGCACCTGCAAGCCGTTTTTCTTGAATTTTGGCAGGGTCCAACAGGCCCACCCGGTCCCTCGCCGGCCCCCTTCCGCGTCCGGATGCCGCCGTGTCAATGCCCCTGAGTGGACCCGACCACGAAGCTCTTCTGACCCACGAAGGGCCTGCCCGAACGGAGCCAGCCTGTGACCGTGGCCGTGACCCTTCCATATCCGTCCGCGGAATCCAGGAGCTGGGTCTTCTCGAAGAAGGCCCGGATCTTGACCCTCCCGTTGGCCACCCCAACGGTGGGGACGGCCGACCAGGTCCCCCCCGGATCGAGGCGAAGGGGCTGGTTGACGTCCACGTCCTGGAGAAGGACCTGGGCGGGCAGGGCAAGCTGCGCCATCAAGAGGTCCGAACACCCCGGGCAAGGCCGCTCGCTGTAGACCAGCCCGATCGCTTCGACGGGCAAGGGCCCCTCCACGGGGACAAAAAGCACCGAACTCACGGAAAGCGGCGACTCGCTGCTCTGGGCGACCACGGCGTTGGCGACCGGTTCATGAAGCACGGCCTGGCTGTTCAGACGGACCACCAGGTCGGCACACTGATGTTGCCCGGGGGCCAGGGAGGGAAGCACCCAGCGGCACACCCGAGACACGGGGTCGTAGACCCCGCCCAGGCCCGCCGAAACGAAATCGACCTCCTCGGGCAGGACGTCGGTCAGGGTGACCCCGTGGGCAGCGAGGTCGTTGTTCGCGTTGTCCACACAGATCTGGTAGGTCACATACCCGCCCGCCGCGACCTGGGTAAGCTCGCCCTCCTGGCCGGCCGGGGAGACGATGGTCTTGGTGATGTTCAGCGGTCTGTACTGGACCGCGGCCGTGGCCTCGGCCCGCACAGGTGGAGTCCACAGGCCGTTGGCCAGAACCGTGTTCAGGATCACCGTGCCGGGGGCCAGCCCATCCTTCACCTGCACCCCGATGCGGAAGCGGACCACCGCACTCGGGGCCAAGGTGTCGAAGACACAGGTGTACGTGTGCAGAACGGGGTCGTAGACCCCCGGTTGATGGCCGTCCGGGAACGGGACGAAGAGGACCTGCTCCGGCAGGGTGTCCACAAGGATCACCTCGGGCAGCGGGTGCGCGCTGTTCGGATTGGCCACGGAGACCTCATAGGTCAGCCAGTCCCCCGGCTCCACGTAGGCGACCCCGTTGGCGTCCACCTGGTCGTCGTCGTCCAGGACCAGCCTCTTGGTGAGATGAAGCGGCTCGTACGCAACCGTGATCTCGGCCGTGGTACCGGCAGGATCGGTCTCGGCGGTCTGGGCCGTGACCGTGTTGGCCAGGGTCTTCCCCGGGGCTGCGTCCGTCTTGACCCGGGCCACGACCCGGAAGCACGCGGTGGCCTGGGGCTCCAGC
>JAGOQT010000215.1 GCA_018007255.1 Phycisphaerae bacterium
GGACGACCCAGTACGGGATCACGATCAGCGGGGCGACCGGAACGGCCCGGTTGGTCCTGGACGTGGAGAACACCGCGGCGGAGCTGAGCGTCGATCTGGAGGCCGAGTAATGGATCGCAGGGGCCGGAGAAACAGGGGGTTCAGCCTGGTCGAGACGATCGTCGCGTCCGTGGTCCTATCCGGCGTGGTCGTGACGGTCGGCGCGATCAGTTCGCGGGCCCTGGTCTCGACCCGACTGAACCGGGAGTTCGAGGCCGCGGCGTCCTTGATTGACCGCCAGATGGCCATCCTCCAGTATGCGGGCGTGGACCAACTGGTGGACGCCGGGGGCACCATGGAAGGCCAGGTGGACGACATCGCCCCGGGCTACCGCTGGGTCGCGACCGCCGCCTACGAAGGGATCGACGCATTGTATCGGGTGATCATCACCGTGACGTGGGCCGATCAGGGCAAGGCCTACAGCCTCGCCATGGAGACGCAGTTGAACGGGGCCAGTACGATTACCACCAATGAGGGCGAGAACGCGACAACTCAGTCAACCATGGGAATCTGAACTCCGTCCGCGTCGGAATCCGGCTCGGCGCAGGGGTCTTGGGTTCACCTTGGCGGAGGTCCTGGCTGCGACCTCGATCGGGGCCTTCGTGGCCCTTGTGGCCGTGGGCGCCCTTCGGAGCACGAGCTCCGGCGCCTCCACGGTCCAGGATCGCAGCGACAGGGCGGCGGACCTGCGGTTTGCGGCCCGGCGGGTGGCCATGGACCTGGCCAACATCGTGCGCGATACGGACCCGAACTACTTTCGGTTCATCACGGGCCTCGAGGGCTCCGGCGCGGCGGACCAGTCCTATCTGACCTTCTGGATGGTCGGCCATGAGAAGGCAAGGGAGGGCCAGCCTGAAGGGGATGTCTACGAGGTCGAGTACTACGTGGCCCAACGGGAGGACAAGGCGGTCCTGCTTCGGCGGCTGTGGCCCCACCCGGACCCGAACACGGATCCAGGCGGGGTCCTGACCGTGATCAGCGACCAGGTCTCCATGATGCGGGTCGCGTGCTTCGACGGACAGGACTGGGTCAGCGAATGGCTGGAGATCGCCCAGGAACTGCCCCAGCTGATCGAGGTGACCCTTGTGGGTACGGCCCCGGAGGGCGGGGTGCCCTCCGTGGAGTCGGTTCTCGTCACGGTGACCACGACCGCCGAGGTGCAGGAGGCGGAGTTGGAGGCGGCCCAGGCCGGCAGCGCGGGCGAGGCCGCTGGTGGCCTGACCGGTCAGACCGGCACCACGACTCCTTCGACCACCGGCACCGGGGAGGGGCAGTAGGCCTACGGCCATGGCTTGCAGACGCGCACAACGGCAGAAAGGGTTGGTCTTGTTGATCGTCTTGTGGACGATCGCGATCCTGATGATCCTGGCCGGCACCACGGGGCAGACCAGCAGGCTGGACAACAAGCTTAGTACGTTCATGACCCAGGAGATCCGCTGCAAGTGGGCCTCGCGAGCAGGGGTGGAGAAGGTCATCGCCCTCTTGAACGAGGACGAGCGGACCCTGGACGGCCCGGTTGATCTGTGGGCCTTCAATCCGGAGGATCTGAACGATGTGGAGATGCTGTACTGCCACTACACGGTGCGTGCGGTGGATGAGGCCGGCAAGCTGAACGTGAACACGGCCACCCGGGACCAGTTGTTGGGGCTGTTCGAGTGGGGCATGGATACGGCCATCGCAGATGCGATCCTCGACTGGCGGGACGTCGACGACGAGCCCGGCGAGGAGGGCGTGGAGACCGGGTATTACGAGAACCTCCCTTACCGGTATGCGATCCCCAACAGACCGTTCCGGACCATTCGGGAGTTGCTCAAGGTCAGGGGTGTCACCGAGCAGTTGCTCTACGGCGAGGACACCAACTTCAACGGGCGACTGGACGACTGCGAGAACGACGGCCCCCTGACGCCCCCCCTGGACGACGCGGACGGGATCTTGGACCTGGGCTGGATCTCGTTTCTGACCTGCTACGAGCCCCAGACCCTGCCGCAAGATCCCAACGGCACAACCAAGGTCGACATCAATCAGGCCACGGCCGAGCAGCTCATGGAGCTGGGGCTCAGCGAGTCGCAGGCCCAGGCGGTGATCAACAGCCGTCCGACCAATGGGTACTCGAGCATCGGGGCCTTGATCAGCACGACCACCGGCACGGGCATGAGCACGAGCGTGAACACGGGTGCGGGATCCGGAACGACCGCAGGCATGAGCACGGGCGGGGGGAGCGGTCAGACGACCGAGCAGGTTGCCTCCACTGCGGGCCCGCCTCTGGACGTGGGGACCTTCCAGACCATCGTGGACCTGATCACGGTCTCTACGGCTGCCTCATCCGGGATGGGCGCAGCCTCTGGCGGGGCCGGCGCCCATCTGATCAACATCAACACCGCGCCGGCCCAGGTCTTTGTGGCCCTGCTGGGGGGCACGGATGAGGCCTATCAGATTGCCCAGAACATCGTGAGCGTCCGGCAGGGCACCCTGGAGGGTTTCAACAGCCTCGGCGACCTGCTGAGCGTGCCCTCTGTCACAGCCGATCTCTTCGCCCAGATCGTGGGCCAACTGACCACACGGTCCAACGTGTTTACCGTCTACTCCATCGCCACGGCCGACCAGACCGAGATCAGCGGGGCCTCATGGCATACCGAGGCCGTGATCGACAGGAGTCAAAGCCCAGCCAAGATCCTCTATTGGTATCAAGGAGCCTGTCCGTGAGTGGTACGAACACAGAACTTTCGGTGATCGCGGTCGTCCAGGAAGAAGACCGGCTCAGGGCCGTGGAGGTCCACCGGGGTCCAGGCGGCCCGCAGGTGGTGTGGGCCAAGAGCTCGGAGGCCGGGCAGCTCGACTGGACCTCGTTTGCAGCGGACTGCGGTCTGACGGTAGGTCGTGCGCAGCCGGACCGGAGAGCAGGCCGTACCCAGGTTGCGATCGGTCTCAGGCCGGTCGGCGCGGCCTTCTATCGTCTCACCGTGCCTGTGGTCCCTGAAGAGGAGATGGAGGCCCTGGTCGGCATGCAGGCCGAGGCGAGGCTTCCCCTGTCCATGGATCAAATGGAGACGGCCTGGCGGATCACCAACCGGGGATCGGACCAGGTGACCGTGACCCTGGCCGCCCTCCGCCGCAAGCAGGCCCAGTCCTTGATCGATCAGATCCGCCCCCTGGCCCCGGACCGCGTGATCCTGTCCTGCGAGGCCCTGGTCAAGGCCTGGACCGCCGTGTTCTCTGAGGCCCAGCCGGACGACGCTGTGGTCGTCGCCCTGGATGCCCGGAGCACCGTGGTCTGCCTGGTTGAGAAGGGCGTGCTGGGCCACATGGCCATGATCGACATGGGGACCGAAGACCTGGTGGCCGAGCACCTGGGCATCCCTTCGGGCGACCCGGCGCGGAAGGCGGGCCTGACGGGCGTCGAGGGGCAGTTCGTCCAGGACTTCAGGGCGATTCTGGATGGATTCCCAAGGTCCTCCACGCAGGAGGACTGGCCCATCCAGATCCTGTCCGACGGCAATCCCGTGATCGAGTATGTGGCGGGCCTGCTGCAGGGGACGGGTCTGAGCGTGGGGGTGTCCACGCCCAAGGCCAAGACCGTCTCCGCGCAGTTCTCGCCGGGCCAGTGGTACGAGTACAAGACCGCGCTGGGCTTGGCCCTGATGATGATCGAGCCTCCTTCCCACGCACAGGGTGCGAAGGGTCTGGATCTGTTCAAGGGTCTCTACTGTCCGCCCGGCGAGGAGCAGGACCGCAAGACCCGTTTTTCGACCCGAACGGCCACGGCCATCGCCGCTGTGGCCCTGGTCGCAATGCTGCTGGTCTCCTATCTGACGGATCTGGCCCTGGCCCGTCGCCTGTCCGGTCTGGTGAAGCAGCACAACCTGGTGGAGCTCAAGGCGGTTCGGGATGCCCGGCAGACCGTCTCCTCCTATCGGCTCAATGTCCTTACCCTGCTCAAGGAGCTCAATGCCGTGATCCCGGTCGTGGAGCAGACCACACGCTGGGGCGGGCGAGGAGGTCCGATGGGGCCGGAGGGGATGCCCCCTGCGACGCCGTCTGCAACCTCCTCCTCGCCCGACGCCGGTTCCTCAGGGGGCCGTGCGGAAGTCGCCCAGTCCGGACAGGGGCTGCCCGAGATGCTCACCATGAGAACGGGCTTCATGGGCCGCGGCGGGCGGGGGGACCGGTCTGGAGGGCGGGGACCCTCGGGGATGTCCGGCCCGGGTGGACAGGAGACCGTGGGGATCGTCCTGAACAACGTGACGATCCGGCGGGGCCAGTCCATCCAGATCGACGGACAGGCGGAGCGACCCGAACAGATCTACGCCTTCGAGCAGGCCCTGCAGAAGAGGGAAGGGGTCGGAAGAGTGGATCCGCCGAAGTACGTCCAGGACACCCAAACCAGGAAGGTCAAGTTCACCATCAAGTTCCAGTACAAGAACTTCACCCAGAAGGGGGCACGGTAACGGCATGGCGATGAACTCGCTCTCACTCGACAGGCTTACGGAAAAGGAACGGCGCATGGTCCTGGTCGGCGCGGCGTGCGTCGGCGCGATCCTGGCGTTCATGGTGGTCCCCAAGTGGTGGGGCCATTGGAGCCGGATTCGGACCCAGATCCGGGAAGACAGGCTTCTCTTGGAGCACGCCAGTGCGGGCGAGTTCAATCCCCCCGGCCTGGCGTCCATGGTCCCTGTGTTCGAGATGCCCAAGGACATGGAGGCCCAGAAGATCCTGTTTCGTGAGGAGATCAACCGACAGCTGATGCAGGCCCGGATGCCCAGCGCCCCTTTGCAGATCGAGCCGGTCACGAAGCAGGTCGTGGGCAAGTTCGGTCGCCTGAGCCTCAAGTACAAGGGGACGTGCCGCTTCGACTCGCTCCTGGACTTCCTGGCTACGCTCAAGAACAACAGGTACTACGCCGGAGTCGACGAGCTGGTCCTGAAGGTCGACCCCAAGAGGACGGGCCAGGAGCGGCAGAACCTCGACGTGGAGATGACGATCTCGACGCTCTTCCGGACCCAGGCCGCCAAGGGCCTCAAGGGCTAAGACGGACGCAGACGGCTTTCAGTTTTTGCAGTGAGGCGATGACGATGGGAACGCGAATGAACCGACATCCAAGCGGCATGTTGTCTCTGGCCATGCTGGCCGCGGCCGTCCTTCTGGCCGCCGCATCCGTGGGCAAGGTCATCCATGTGTTTGTGGTGACCTCCCGGCTGGAAGAGGCCACCCGAAAGAACGGGATCTCGGCCGCCCCGAGCCAGGATCAGGTCGACAAGGCCCTCGCCGCGGACCGGACCGTGGCCGCTGAGCTGAAGGCGGCCCGCCTGTTCGTGCCGCAGCAAAGGAGGCAGAACCCGGTCCAGGAGGTCTATGCCATCCTCGGCGACGAGGTTCTGATCAACGGCCGGTGGTACAAGGCCGGGGACAAGGTGCAGGACGCCAACGTCGTGCTGGTCGAGCCGACGCACGTCGTGGTCGAATGGGACGGACAGAGGAGAAACCTGTACCCGATCCAGGCGACCGTGGTTCCGGACGCGTCCTCCAGTCGCGGAGTACGGGGGCGGGGCACCGGGGCCGTGCCCGGCCTGGGGGGTCCGGTCATGACCATGTTCGGTCAGCGGGGGCCCATGCAGGGGGGGTTCGGGGACTTCGACCAGATGCGCCAGCAGATGCAGAACATGGCCCCGCAGAATCGACGTGAGTTCATGATGCAGCAGTTCGGAGGACCCGGCGGCATGCAGGGCGGTCGTGGCGGCATGCAGGGCGGCCGCGGCGGCATGGGCGGAGGGCGGCAGCGAGGTGGGGGCATGCAAGGTGGAGGCGGTGGGGGTATGCAAGGCGGAGGTGGAGGCGGTGGGGGCAGAGGGGGTGGCCGTTGACAGGAAGACGCAAGGACCGATGAGACATCGGATCAGAAGGATAGGAATGGGGTACCTCGTAGTCCCCGTGGACCGGAAGGAAAGTTGAGGGCAGAATCGTGAGACGTACAAGTTGGATCTTGATCGGATTGGCCGTGATTCTCGCGTGCTACATCGTCTGGCGGATTGGGTTCGCGCAGCCTGCGTCGTCCCCGTCGTCCAGACCCACAACCAGGGCTATGGCCGGGCCAAACCGGCCTGCGTTGACGCGTCCCTTGGCTATGGCCACTGCCGCAGTCCCGCAGAGTGATCCGAATCGAGCCCGTCCCGCGCCGGGCCCCAACGACGTCAATGCCCCCCGGGCCATGGAGGGCATGATGGAGGGACGAGGCAGGAGGGGAGACCGCATGGGCCGTGGCGGCTTCGGTGAGATGGGCGGCGACATGGGCGGCTTCGGCGGGAGGGGCGGCTTCGGCGGCCGGTTCGGCGCGGAGCCGAACGATCCCAACCTGGCCGGCACCGAGAATCTGAACCTGAACAATGTGGAGATGAGCACGATCATCCAGCGGGTGGCGGAGTGGACGGGCAAGGTGGTGATCCCCGTGGACCAGGCCATGCAGCAGCGGGTGACCATCTACTCGCCCAAGCGAGTGCCCCGCAAGGAGGCCCTGTCCCTGATCTACAATGCACTTCGCACCCGGGGGTATGTGATTGAGGACGCCAACAACGTCCTGTACATCAGGCCCATCGAGACGGTCCGGCAGTTGGGCACAGTGCCCACGATCCCGGAGGATCAGCCCCTGGCCGCGATCGAGAACAAGGACCAGGTGGTCCAGCGATTCTTCAAGCTCAAGAACTACAGCCCCGCAGACATGGGGACCATGATTCAGCCCCTGGTGGGGCAGTACGGATACGTCAGCAGCGACATGACCACGGGCACCCTGCTGGTGTTCGACACCGTGAGCAGCCTGATCCGGCTCGAACAGATCATCCGGGAGTTGGACATCCCGGAGGCGGGCGGGACCCAGTCCGAGGTGATCGAGCTGGAACGGGGGGATCCCGTGGAGATCGTGCAGTTGCTGAGACTCCTCATGGATGCCTCCGCGACCACCACCTCCTCCAGGCTTTTCTCATCCTCCCTCAGTTTAACATCTAATATATTCCGCGTCCCAACCTCAATTTCCTGCGATAAATACCCGACAAAAGAGAAAATAAGGATATTGCTTCCAG
>JAGOQT010000216.1 GCA_018007255.1 Phycisphaerae bacterium
TCCCTGAGGGAGACCCACCCGGTGACGCTGACCGTGTCCGCGCCGATCAAGGCCTGGCCCGGGATCCGGACACAGCCGCCGTCGGGGCCCCCGGGCAGCGACAGGACCTGGCCGAACCGGCTGTCTTGGACGTAGACCGCCTTGTCCCCGTGCAGTGTGGCGTGAGAGAGGTTCCTGGACCCGTCCTCCGTGTTGCCCTTGAACGCGTAGCGTGCGATCAGGGCCGTCTCGCCGATCCCGTCGAGAAACTGGTCTCCTCCGCCGGCCTGGGCGAGGAGTGCGGCCGGACATGCCGCCAGGACCGTGAATAGGCTCAGCGAAAGACTCCTCATGGACTGCGTGGTCATGCGTGGACCTCCCTTAGGTTGTGACACACTTCGACTCCGTTGGCACACGTCCGGCCGTGGCGTCCGTTGTCATCCCCCTATCCTCCCAGGTCGGATCGGGTCTGTCTTGGCGGACATCGTAGCTCCGGCTTCGGTTCGCGCAGAGGCTGCCGCCCGGACCGGCTGGACCCTGCACAGCAGAGACCCGCAGGCGCCGGCCCCGGGACCATGATGCCGCGACGGGCCTTGCTTGGCAAGCCCGGCCGGAGTTTTTGGTTGCCTGCCGGGGGGATTTGCGATACAAGGACTCATCCGATGTCCTGCATTCCACCCTGCGGTGGTCTGCGGGCAGGTCCCATGTGGGGCCGTTTCCCTGGGGTGGAGGGGTCGAAGGGACCCCGTTGTTCTTCTAGGAGACCGTATGAAGCGCAGAATCGTGACCATTGACGGAAACCAGGCCGCGGCCCACGTGGCCCATGCATGCAGCGAGGTCATCGCCATCTACCCGATCACGCCCAGTTCGCCCATGGGGGAGATCGCGGACGACAAGACGGCCAAGGGACAGATCAACCTGTGGGGCACGGTCCCGTCCGTGACCGAGATGCAGTCCGAGGCGGGTGCGGCAGGGGCGGTGCACGGGGCCTTGGTCGCCGGCGCCCTGACCACCACCTTCACGGCCTCGCAAGGCCTGCTCCTGATGATCCCCAATATGTACAAGATCGCCGGGGAGCTCCTGCCCACGGTGTTCCACGTGTCCGCCCGGTCCCTGGCCTGCCAGGCCCTGTCCATCTTCGGGGACCACTCTGACGTGATGACCTGCCGGGAGACCGGCTTCGGCCTGCTCTGCTCGGCCAACGTGCAGGAGGTCATGGACCTGGCCCTGATCGCCCAGCAGTCCACCCTGGCCTCCCGCGTCCCGTTTGTGCACTTCTTCGACGGGTTCCGCACCAGCCACGAGATCCAGAAGGTCGAGGAGCTGACGCAGGACGACATGCGGGCCCTGATCGACCAGAGGTTCGTGGACGAGCACAAGGCCCGCGCCCTGAGCCCGGACCGGCCGACGCTGGGGGGTACGGCCCAGAATCCGGACGTCTACTTCCAGGGCCGCGAGACCGTCAACCCGTTCTATGCGGCCTGTCCGGGCATCGTGCAGCAGACCATGGACAAGTTCGCCAAGCTCGTCGGCCGCCAGTACAAGCTGTTCGATTACGTGGGCGCACCCGATGCGGACAAGGTCGTGGTCATCATGGGCAGCGGCGCGGACACGGTGCACGAGACCGTAGAGCACCTCAACTCCAAGGGCCACAAGCTGGGCGTGATCAAGGTCCGCTTGTACCGGCCCTTTGACGTGGCCGCGTTTGTGGCGGCCCTGCCCAGGACCGTCCGGAAGATCGCGGTGCTGGACCGGACCAAGGAGCCCGGCTGCATCGGCGAGCCCCTGTACCTGGATGTGCGGACCGCGATCGGCGAGGCCATGGCCGACGGCCGGCTCCCATGGGACCGGTATCCGGTGTGTGTGGGCGGGCGATATGGCCTGGGGTCCAAGGAGTTCACACCGGCCATGGTCAAGGCCGTGTTCGACAACCTGGATGCCAAGAGGCCCAAGCACGGGTTCACGGTTGGGATCATCGACGATGTGGGCAAGACCAGCCTGGACGTGGACGACTCCTTCCAGGTCCCCGGCGAGGGCCTGTACCGCGCGATGTTCTTCGGCCTGGGCTCGGACGGCACGGTCGGGGCCAACCACAACTCGATCACGATCATCGGCCAGCAGACGGAGAACAACGCCCAGGGCTACTTCGTGTACGACTCGAAGAAGGCCGGAGCGGTCACGATCTCGCACCTGCGGTTCGGCAAGCGGCCGATCCGCAGGCCGTACCTGATCACCGAGGCGGACTTTGTGGCCTGCCACAACCCGAGCTTCCTGGAGAAGTACGACATGCTCTCCATGGCCCGGCAGGGCGGCGTGTTCCTGCTGACCACGCCCTACTCCAAGGACGAGGTCTGGGACACCCTGCCCAAGGAGGTCCAGAAGCAGATCATCGACAAGAAGCTGCGGTTCTACGTGATCGACGCCATCTCCATCGCCCAGGAACTCGGGCTCGGGGCCCGGATCAACACGATCATGCAGGTGGCCTTCTTCAAGATCAGCAACGTGATCCCGATCCAGACCGCCGTGGACGCGATCAAGGGCGCGATCCAGAAGTCCTACGGCAAGAAGGGCGAGAAGGTCGTGGCCATGAACAACGCAGCCGTGGACGCGGCCCTGGACAAGGTCTATCAGGTCCGGGTCCCGGCCAAGGCGACCAGCAAGACCTCCATGCCCCCGGTCGTGCCCGCCGACGCCCCCGAGTTCGTGCAGACCGTGACCGCAGAGATCATGGCCAGAAGGGGCGACGCCCTGCCGGTCAGCAAGATGCCGGTGGACGGCCGGTTCCCCACAGGCACGACCCAGTACGAGAAGCGGAACATCGCGGTCCAGATCCCGGTCTGGGAGCCCAAGACCTGTATCCAGTGCGGGACCTGCTCGCTGGTCTGTCCGCACGCGGCCATCCGGATCAAGGCCTATGACGGCAAGGTCCTCTCCCATGCGCCCGAGACCTTCAAGAGTGCCGAGGCCAAGGGCAAGGAGTTCGCGGGCATGAAGTTCACCGTGCAGGTCGCGCCCGAGGACTGTACCGGGTGCGGGGCCTGCGTGCAGGCCTGCCCGGCCCAGGAGAAGGATGCGGCCAAGCAGCCCACCGGGCGCAAGGCCATCAACATGGCCGCGCAGGAGCCCCTGCGTGCTCCGGAGCGGGAGAACTATGCCTTCTTCCTCTCGATCCCCAACACGGACCGCAAGCTCTTCAAGCCGGCCTCGGTCAAGGGCAGCCAGCTCATCCAGCCCCTGTTCGAGTACTCCGGCGCCTGCGCAGGGTGCGGGGAGACCGGGTATGTCAAGCTCCTGACCCAGCTCTTTGGGGACAGGGCCTACATCGGAAACGCCACGGGTTGTTCCTCGATCTACGGCGGAAACCTGCCCACCACGCCCTATACCAAGAGGGCGGACGGCAGGGGACCGGCCTGGTCCAACAGCCTGTTCGAGGACAACGCCGAGTTCGCCATGGGCATGCGGTTGGCCGTGGACAAGTTCAGGGGCTTTGCCCTGGAGCTCCTGGATCGCGTGGTCAAGAAGGGGTGCGTGGAGGCCAAGCTCGCAGAGGAGATCCGTCAGGCCGCGACGGCGAACGAGCCCGACCTGGACGCAGTGGAGACCCAGAGGGGCAGGATCGAGCAGCTCAAGGCCGCGATCCGCAAGTGCAAGCCGTGTCCGGAGTGCCAGCAGCTCCAGACCGTGGCCGACTACCTGGTCCGCAAGTCTGTGTGGGGTCTGGGCGGAGACGGGTGGGCCTATGACATCGGGTACGGCGGCCTGGACCACGTGTTGGCCAGCGGTGCGGACGTCAACATCCTGGTCCTGGACACGGAGGTCTACTCCAACACCGGGGGCCAGATGTCCAAGTCCACGCCCCGCGGCGCTGTGGCCAAGTTCGCAGCAGGGGGCAAGCCCTCGCCCAAGAAGGACCTGGGCATGCTGGCCATGGCCTATGGCAACATCTACGTGGCCAAGGTCGCGCTGGGGGCCAACACCAACCAGACCGTCAAGGCCTTTGTCGAGGCCGAGAGCTATCCGGGCTCGTCCCTGATCATCGCCTATGCCCACTGCATCGCGCACGGCATCGACATGACCACGGGCTACGAGGAGCAGAAGAAGGCCGTGGCCTGCGGCCACTGGCCCTTGTACAGGTTCGATCCCAGGCTCAAAGACCAGGGCAAGAACCCGCTCCAACTGGACTCCAAGGCCCCGACCCTGGGCTTCGATGCGTACGCCTACGGCGAGAACCGCTACCGCAGCCTCAAACAGGCGAAGCCTGCAGAGGCGGCGGAGTTGATGACGCTCGCCTCCAAGGATGTCTTGGATCGCTGGAGGCTCATGGAGCAGTTGGCCGCCCTCCAGTGCGACAAGGCCTCGTAACGACGGGGATTGTTGGCCCGATCTCAAGTCTGCCTCGCCGGCCCAGGACGACCTCCTGGGCCGGCTTCATTTGGCGTGCACGGCCCCGGCCTTGTGCCTGTGCGGTCATTGACACCTCCACCTGGCGAGGATAGAGTAAGGACCTGCCCAGGAATAAAGTTGAGGTTTGCCGCTCAGATGTGGGTCAGGTTGGGATGCGAGGATGGAGCGAAACCGGAGGCGTAGTGCCCTTCTACGTCGAGGATTTCGCGATTGAGGAGCGGCCCAAGACGGCCTGAAGATGAGATAGCAGACGTTCGCTTGTTCCTTCGCGGGTCCTGAGGTGTCTTGCGTGGAGGACTCGACATGCGACAGAGGCTCATGGCGATCGGGTTGCTCCTGGTGGTGTGTGTAGGCCCCGCCCTGGCCGGACCCAGGGACGGGTTGTGGGGCCAGGTCGATGAGGCGATCCGGAGGGGGCTCCCCAAGACCGCGATCGGGGTTCTGGACCAGATCCTCCCCTTGGCCCTGCAGGACCAGGCCTATGCAGAGGCCACCAAGGCCGTGTGTCTGCGGGTCGTGTATGAGGCCCAGATCCAGGGGGGCAAGCCCGAGGAGAGGATCACCCGTCTCCAGGCCCAGATCGCTGAGTTCCCAGAGCCCATGTGGCCGTGCATGGAGGCGATCCTGGGGCACTGGTACTGGCAGTACTTCCAGCAGAACCGCTGGAGGTTCATGCAGCGGACCGCAGCCGGCGAGGCGTCCGGCGAGGCCATCACCACCTGGGACCTGTCGCGCATCCTGGCGGAGATCGACGCCCGCTTCACCGCAGCACTGGCAGCGGATCAGGTCCTCAAGGCCACGCCGATCGCCCAATTCGACGACCTGCTCGAGCGGGGCAACATGCCCGACTCGTACAGGCCCACGCTCTATGACTTCCTGGCCTCTGAGGCCCTGTCCTTCTACGCCTCCGCGGAGCAGGCCGGGGCCAGGCCCCAGGACGCCTATGACCTGTGCGCGGACGGCCCGATCTTCGGCCCTGTGGACGACCTCCTCCAATGGCAGCCCCAGGCCACGGACACCCAGTCCGCCACGCTCAAGGCGGTCCGCCTGGTCCAGGCCCTGTTGACCCTCCATGTAGGGGACGCGGACCGGACCGCATTCCTGGATGCAGACCTGCACAGGCTCGAGTTCGGCTACAACCGGGCCGTGGGGCCGGACAAGGCCGACCGGTACGCGGCTGCGCTCCGCAGGTTCGCGGACCAGTCGCACGACCACGAGGTCTCGGCCAGGGCCCTGTACGCCCTGGCCTCGGTCCTGAATGCGGGGGGGGACCCATTTCAGGCTCGCCAGGTCGCGATGCAGGGCTGGACCGCCTTCCCCAGGAGCTACGGCGGCCTGTCGTGCTACAACTTGATCCAGCAGATCGAGTCCAAGTCCGCCACGATCCGGACCGAGGGCGTGTGGAACGAGCCACTGCCCGAGATCCAGGTGACCTATCGGAACGTCACCCGTGTCTTCTTCCGCGCGGTCCGCCAGGACTTCGATCTGTCCGGCCGCTCCTCGCCATGGCGCTCGGGCTTCGATGCGGACCGGGTCAGGTCCCTGTTGGTCGCTGCGCCTGCACGGGCCTGGAGCGCGGACCTGCCCGCCACCGCCGACTACAGGGAGCGATCCGTGTCGCTGCCTGCGCCCGCGGGCCTGGCCCCCGGGTTCTACTCGCTGATCGCCAGCCACGACCCGTCCTTTGGCGAGGTCAACAACCAGGTCAGTTGCGCGGACATCTGGGTCAGCGACCTGGCCCTGGTCGTGCGGACCCGGGATTCGAGCAGCTTGGAGGGCTTCGTGCTCGACGCCAGGACGGGCAACCCCCTGGCCGAGGCCGCGGTCATATGCTGGGCATGGGACTGGAATACGCGGCGGTATGTGCAGACGGGCAAGACGGACACAGGCCCCGACGGGCTGTTTCGCCTGGCCCCCGGCACAGAGCCCTTCTACTCCTATGTCCTGGTCGCCGAGCACCATGGCCAGAGGCTCGCCAGCACAACGGGCCCCTATCTCTCCGGGGGGGCGACCGGGCCCAGTCCCTACGAGCAGACGGTCTTGTTCACGGACCGCTCGATCTACAGGCCGGGCCAGACCATCCGGTACAAGGGGATCTGCATGCGCGTGGACCAGGCTGGGGACAACTACCAGACCTTGGCAGGCAGGTCGCTCACCGTGGTGTTCACGGACGTCAATGCCAAGGAGATCGCCAGGCAACAGCACACCTGCAATGACTACGGTTCATTCGACGGCAGCTTCACGGCCCCGCAGGACCGCCTCTTGGGCGCGATGACCATCCAGGTGCAGACCGGACCCAGCGGGGGCGCGTCCGTGCGGATCGAGGAGTACAAGCGGCCTACGTTCCTGGTCCAACTGGACCCGCCTGCGCATGCGCCCAGGCTCGGCGACGAGGTCGCGATCCCAGGCAAGGCAGTGGCCTACACGGGCGTGGCGATCGGTGGTGCCCAGGTCCAATGGCGGGTGGTGCGCCAGGCCAGGTTCCCGATCTGGTGCTGGTGGTCCCGCTGGTACGGGGCCGCGAGCCAGGCCCAGGCCATGGCCTACGGCTCCGCGGTCACGGAGTCGGACGGGACCTTCTCGGTCCGGTTCACGGCCAAGCCCGACCTGTCCATACCCCAGGCCGACGAACCGGTCTTCCACTTCCAGGTCTACGCCGACGTCACGGACGCCACCGGGGAGACCCGCTCCCAGCAGCGGTCTGTGCGGGTCGCATACACG
>JAGOQT010000217.1 GCA_018007255.1 Phycisphaerae bacterium
GATGAGTACAATGCCCACGTGCGGGCGCACAACTTGCTTGTCGGTCGGCATGAGTCTGTGCGTGTGAAGCTGAACGCGGATGTGGACAGGTACAACGCTCTGGGCCTTCCTGCCCGTCGACTTGTTGAAATTGGAGGAGGAATAGCCCTTGATCCGGACTCCTTTACTGTGAACAGGACCGCGAAGTCTACTGCGCTGGAGCGATTGGGCACTGCTGTCCAATCTGCGAGATCGGAGTGGACCCAGCTTGACGACGGATCTCAGTGGATCAGGAGCCGTTCAGCAACATCCGAATCAGCCGTATTGCCCATGCGCGTCGGTGTCAGATGGGTACGCGAAAGCCAAGGGGCCACCGGGGTCAGCTACCGTTCTGCCATGGGAGGATACTGGTTCAGTCCGGCAGCAGCGGAATCCCAATGGCGCGATCAAATCACCACCTCTGACGAGACTGTCTGTAGACTGGGCAGTGCTGCCGGCAACACCATGCATGTCGCGACCTTCAGAGGCGGAGGAGTCCAGTCCCACATCATAGGCACAAGGCAGGGCGCCGATCGAATCGTGTTTGTGAAGTCTGGTAGGACAGACGACCTGTCCCCAGACGCCCCCCCTGCCTGGTATCGGCCGTAGAAACACCGCGGCGACCGGGTGGGTCCCATCACCAGTCGAGCGCGGCCAAGAGAGCAGAGGTCCTCGTCGGGAAGTTTCCAATTCAAGATGTGACCTTGTCGCCCTCTATCCCCGTCCTATCAGGGACAGCCTACAGATTATGTACAGACGGACAAGCGGTCACACGCCCACCATTGCCTTCCGAGGACGACCGGGCTTGCTGGGCCTCACCTCGCGGCCGATTGATCGGACCACCTTCGCCACAAACCCCTCCGATCCCAACACTCGCCCCGTCTTCTCATGACAGCGAAGGACCTCCAGAGATTCTCCCCTGCCCTGGCTCAGGACCTTCCGCCAATCCCCGTAACGCTTCAGCAGCGGCCTGACCTTCACCAGCCGTCATCCTCGCCGCTCAAGTGTGCCTTGGCACTACTCCAACGATGCCGCCAGGGCTCCCGAACCAATCTTGCCCTCACCGGGTTCATCTCCACGTGCCGCACCGAACCCCTCAGATAGGACTCCTCCATCACGAAGGACGCAAACCGTCCCTGCCACAGGTGGCCACGCCATCCCTCACGGAAGTTCACGTGCCGCGTGTACCGCCGATGAGCCTCGCCTAGGGCCCGACACAACCCTTCCTCGCTTGCCGGAACTGCGATCAGGTGAACATGATTCGGCATCAGGCAATGCGCCCACACATCGACCTGCCACTGAGCAGGCCAATGGGCCATCAGGCCTATGTAGAGCTCGTAGTCTGCGTCGGAGAGGAACGTCGGTTGCCGCCGATAGGCCCTTCTGGGTCACGTGATGAGGGTATCCAGGCACCACGACGCGTGCCAATCGTGCCATGACGACTGCCTATCCCCCATCAGGGCAGATATCAACGGTTTGCTCACAGATGTCCCCACATCAATCTGACCCCTCTGTAGTCTTATCGGTCCATCGCGGTACAAGGTGGCTTGTGGAAGTGCCATTCAGGGCTGACGGTGAACCCCCTCTCTGAATCCTCCTCAGGAAAGAACTGCCGATCAGAGCCGTCCATGTCGATACAGAGGGTGTGGCATCCATGCCAATCTCCTGGGAGTATGGTGTTCAACACCGCATCGGTAGGTTGGCATGTTTGTCCTGATGCCTCATCCCAACCATCCACTCAAGAAGTGCGAAAGTTCACCAAGAAAGGGGATTGTAGAAATGAAGAAGGAGATGATGGCGGTAGCAGGGCTGATCCTCGGCGCCTGCATTACGGCACAAGCCGGGTACCGGACTGAGACCACCGTTGCACCCGGCGCGGAGGCGCATCAATACGTGGTGCAGATCAAGGTCATTCACGTGGCAAAGGACGGAAAGACGGCCCTGCTGAGCGCCCCGAGACTCGCTGTGAAAGCGGGTGAGGAAGGCAAGATCAACGTGGGCGACGAAAAGGAACAGAACTGCGTCTTCTGTACAGCGATCGTCAAGGAGATTGCAGGCGGCATAGAGGCAGTCACCGCCGTTGTCGTGAAGGAGAAGGGCCAGGAGAAGCTCAGCACAGCCCAGAGCGTCACGCTGAGGAAATAGGGTATGGGTTCAGCCCTTGAAATAGGAAATAAGCCTCTGTGTGTGGGGCGGTGCTGGGCTGTGGAGTAACGGCGTCGCAACGCAATTGGCAAAGAGTGTAATATCCGGACCCTAAGAGTTGTGATTCTCAGAGAGGAATGGCCGTTGCCATCGGGGGGCAATGAGGCAGAGGAGGCAAAGGGGTCGAGTCGTCGCGCGTGATTCGGGCCCGCCTGAGTTGTAGTAGGGCCGCCCGAGGCGGCTGACAAGGCGTTCCTTTCCTTGCCCACCGGTACACCGGTCATCATGCCTTGGCCTTGCGTTTGCTCCCGTCATGGCCTGGCGGAACGCCCGGCCTTGGGCGTGCATGTCACAAGGTGTGGTAATGGTGGGTCAGGCGATCCAACACCGCCACCCGAGGCCTCCACCTGCGCGGGACAGACTGGGCCCCGGGTGTCTTCTCATGTCATCCCGCTGCGCAGGCCGATAGATCGGGTGCTGCAAGGAGCAGTTCGGAAGTCCTTGTGGGAGAACGCAGTAGGGGCGAGTTGTCCGCTGGTGACAACCCCGGGCAAGACAGCGGGTGGCGGGAATCGAACCCGCATGACCAGCTTGGAAGGCTGGGGCTTTACCATTAAGCTACACCCGCGACGGTCCTTGACAGCCCTTGGCACAGGGCCGATCATGGGCGATCGCCGTGATGTTAGGTGGCACCACGTGGTCAGTCAACAGGAAACTCGAATGGGTCTCGAACAGGTCGCTGCGGCTGCCAAGGCGGCCTCGAACCTCCTGGCTACGGCCAAGACCGCAGACAAGGACAGGGCCCTGGGCCGGATCGCCGAGGCCCTCCTCGCCCACGCCGGCCAGGTGGCATCGGCCAATGAGCAGGACTTCCAGGAGGCCCGGCGCAACAACCTGGCGGATCCCCTGCTCAAGCGGCTGAGGTTCGACCAGGCCAAGGTCGCGGAGGTGTGCCGGGGCATCGAGAGCCTCATCCGGCTGCAGGACCCGGTGGGCAGGACCCTGTGTGCCACGGAGCTGGACCGGGGCCTCGAGCTCTACAAGGTGACCTGCCCGATCGGCGTGATCGGTGTGATCTTCGAGTCCAGACCCGACGCCCTGGTCCAGATCTCGACCTTGTGCCTCAAGAGCGGCAACGCCGTGCTGCTCAAGGGGGGCAGTGAGGCCGGCCGGACCAACCGCGTCCTGTGCGACCTCATCGGCGAGGCCTCGATCCGGGCGGGCATGCCCCCGGGCTGGGTCCAACTGCTGGAGACCCGGCAGCAGGTCACGGACATGCTGGCCCTGGACCGGCAGATCGACTTGATCATCCCCCGCGGCTCCAATGCCTTGGTCCGGACCATCATGGCCCACACCCGGATCCCCGTGCTCGGCCATGCGGACGGGATCTGCCACGTCTATGTGGAGGCCGGGGCCGACCCGGACAAGGCCGTGCGGATCGTGGTGGACTCCAAGTGCCAGTACGTGGCCGTGTGCAACGCGGCCGAGACCCTGCTGGTGGACGAGGCCATTGCGGCCCTGTTCCTGCCCAAGGTCCAGGCGGCCCTGGAGCAGAAGGGCGTCGAGATCCGCGGGTGTGAGCGGACCCGTTCCATCATCGCCTGCAAGCCCGCCACCCAGGAGGACTGGTCCACCGAGTACCTGGACAGCATCCTCTCGGTCAAGGTCGTGGGGGGTCTGGACGAGGCCGTGGAGCACATCCATGCCTACGGGTCCCGCCACACGGATGCCATTGTGACGGAGGATCGAGGCGCGGCCGCCCGGTTCCTGGAGCGGGTGGACTCGGCGGACGTCTTCTGGAACTGCAGCACCCGGTTCAGCGACGGCTTCCGCTACGGGCTGGGCGCGGAGGTCGGGGTCAGCACCCACAAGATCCACGCCCGGGGTCCGGTGGGCCTGGAGGGGCTGGTTCTCTACAAGTGGAGGCTCCTGGGCCAGGGACACGTTGTGGCCGACTACTCCGGACCGTCGGCCAGGCCGTTCACGCACGTGCCGCTCGACAAGGAGTATCCGCTCCGGTGATCCGCCGGTCCTCGGCGAAGGTCTTCTATGCGAGACTTTACAGAGTCCAGGCGCATCGTGATCAAGGTGGGGACGAACACCCTCACCAAGGGCACCCGCATCGACGGGGACTATGTGCGGAGGCTGGCCGGGCAGGTGACCCATCTGCGGACCTGCGGCAAGCAGGTCGTGATCGTGACCTCCGGTGCGATCGGCATGGGCGCGATGCAGCTGGGTCTGGCCGGCCCGATCAAGGAAATGCGACTCCGGCAGGCCTGTGCGGCGGTCGGCCAGCCCCTCCTGATGGCCGAATACCGAAAGGCCTTCCAGAGGGTCCCGATCCACGTGGGCCAGGTGTTGCTGACCGCGGACGTCCTGGACCACCGACAGACGTACCTGAACCTCCGCAACGCGATCGAGGCCCTGCTCGACCAGGGCGTGATCCCCATCCTCAATGAGAACGACTCCGTCAGCACGGACGAGATCGGCTCCGCGTTCGGCGACAACGACCGGCTCTCCGCCCTGGTCGCCAGCAAGATCGACGCGGACCTGCTGATCATCCTGAGCGACGTGGACGCCCTGTACGACAAGGACCCCAGGGAGTTCCCGGACGCCCAGCCCATCCGCACGGTCCATGAGATCACGGATCCGATCGTCAAGGCTGCAGGGGGAAAGGGCAGCACCCACGCCACGGGGGGCATGAAGACCAAGATTGCGGCCGCGAGGATCGCGGCCCAAGCGGGCTGCCGCGTGGTCCTGGCCCACGGCCGCGAGAAGGATGTGGTCCGCCGGATCGTTGCCGGCGAACCCATCGGCACCATCTTCCTGCCCAAGCGGCGCCTGAGCAACCGGGCCCGGTGGATCCTGAACAGCCAGTCCGCAGGCGTGATCCGCGTGGACGAGGGGGCCATCCGGGCGATCTGCAACCACAAGTCGCTCCTTCCCAGCGGCATCACGGCAGTGGAAGGCCCCTTTGAGGCCGGGTCGGTCGTGATGATCAATGAGCGGGCCAAGGCAGTCACGAGTCTGAGCAGCGCCCAACTGGAGGCCGTGGCGGGCAGGCACAGCACGGAGATCGCGCGAATCCTGGGCCCGGACCACCGCGACGTGGTGGCCACCCCGGAGGACATCGTGCTCATCGATTGACAAGGCCGCCGGTCCTGGGGCGACGCGCGGATTGACAAGCCGGGTGCGAGACTCCATAATGCCGCCCGATCGCCGAAGTGGCGGAACTGGCAGACGCGCAGGATTCAAAATCCTGTCCTGGCAACAGGGTGAGGGTTCGACTCCCTCCTTCGGCACTCCTCCAGCCGGTCGGGTTAGCTGACCAGGCGCCTACGGAGCCGGATCACCGCAAGCCAGCCCACGACAACCACAAAGGCCCCGATGTAGGCCAGATCCCAGAGCAGGCCGATCTCGTACCGGGCCGCGCAGATCGCCCTGGCCAGTCGCACGGCGTGGGTCAGGGGCATCGCCTCCGCCAAGACCTGCAGCCAGGCCGGCAGGTCGCCGACGGGGAAGATCACTCCGGACACGGTGAACATGGGCGTGAGGACCCCTGTCAGGTAGAAGTTGAAGTGGTGCAGGGTCTTGACGAAGCTGGTCACGAGCATGGAGAGCACGCCGAACATCAGGCCCGTGAGGAATCCCACCAGGGGCGCAGGGAGGCTCTGCGGCAGTCGCAGCACGCCGAACACGGACAGGACCGCCAGCACGGACAGGGAGAAGAAGAACCCCTTGGTCCCCACCCACAGGATCTCGCCCACGATCAGGTCCCTGGCTGTGATCGGGGCGGCCAGCATCCCGTCGTACACCTTCTCGAACTCCATGCGGATGAAGGTCCCAAAGGTGCACTCAAAGGCCGCCGTATACATGGCCGCGGTCATGAGCAGCCCTGTGCCCAGGAACTCGAGAAAGCCCAGTCCCTCCATGGATCCGGTCATGTACTTGCCCAGCCCGAGCCCCACACCGGCCAGGAACAACAGGGGCTCGACCAAGGTGGGGAACCCGTTGCTCACCAGGTTCTGGGTATAGACCCGCATGTGCCGATACCACACGCTGTAGGGTCTCCACGCCCAGGAGGGATAGGGACTACTGGTCTTCATGGAGTCCCCTCCCCGTGGCCTTGAGGAAGACATCCTCCAGGTTCGACTGTCTGAGGTGGTAGTGGCTGCCGCCCAACCGGCGGGCCAGGGCCTGGAGCGGATCCGGGTGATTGCCGTAGAAGCGGGTGACTCCCCGCCCTCGGTCCACGCGGACCCCTGCCGGGGCCTCGGCCACGGAGGGGTCCGGGGTCTCCAGACCGTGGACCCATTCCAGGACGTACTCCTCCAGGTTCTCCCGGATCAGGGACCTGGGGTCCCCCCGCAGGATGGCCCGGCCCTTGTCCATGATGAGCAGGTCGTCGCAGAGCTGAAAGGCCTCGTCCATGTAGTGTGTGGTCAGGAGGATCGTGGTGCCCTGGCTGCGCAACTGCCGGAGTTTGTCCCAGATCAGGTGTCGCACCTGCGGGTCCAGGCCGGTTGTGGGCTCGTCCAGGATCAGGAGCCTGGGGTTGTTGAGCAGGGCCCTGGTGATCACCAGACGCCGCTGCATCCCGCCGGAGAGGTGCCGGATCTTGGCCGAGGCCTTGTCCGAGAGCTCCAGGAACTCCAGGAGCTTGCCGATCCGCTCCGCTGCGGTTCGAGCCGGAATCCCGTAGAACTTCGAGTAGATCAACAGGTTCCCGGCCACGTCCAGTTCGTCGTCCAGGTTGTTCTCCTGGGGTACGACGCCGGACAGGTGCTTGATGGCCAGCTCATCCCGGGCCGGGTCATGTCCCAGGACCTCGATCGAGCCCTCGCACGCCGGGTCGCGGGTGCACCGGCCGTAGAGCATCTTCATCAGGGTGGTCTTGCCCGCGCCGTTGGGGCCGAGCAGGCCGAAGCAC
>JAGOQT010000218.1 GCA_018007255.1 Phycisphaerae bacterium
CGGTGGAAGGCATCCGGGGCAACGAACACATGCCCACCCCGGAGCACAACTGCACCCTGCCCTTCACGCGTTATGTGGCGGGCATCGGCGATTACACCATCTGCTATTACAGCGACCGCCTCAAGACCACCCACGCCCACCAGTTGGCCATGGCGGTGGTCTCGTTCAGCCCCCTGCAGTGGCTCTTCTGGTACGACCGGCCGAGCCAGTACAACGGCGAGCCTGAGGTCGAGTTCTTCCGCCGGGTCCCCACCGTCTGGGACGACACCAAGGTCATCCATGGAGAAATCGGCCAGTACGCGACGATCGCCCGGCGGAGCGGCGAGGACTGGTTCATGGGCACGATCAACAACAGCCAGGCCAGGCCGTTGCAGATCCCCCTGACCTTCCTGACCCCGGGCAAGGCCTACACCGCCCGTATCTACTTCGACGACCCCACGGTCCAGACCCGCACCCAGGTGGGCATCAAGACCCAGCCCGTGGACGCCAGGACCGTGCTGGACGTTCCGCTGCTTGCAGGCGGTGGACAGGCGGTGTGGATCGAGGCGTCCCTGTAGCGCGTCTGCGCCGGACGCCCGTGCATGGACAACCCATGCAGGACGCATCTGCGAGGTCCGCCTGGTTAGTGGAAATCGACCAAGAAAGGCCACAAGGACATGAAGTCGAATCCCCCATCCACACGAGTCTCTGAAACCGATCCGCGTCTCTCCGTAGTCCTCTGGACGGCCGCGGCCATGCTTCTGGGCTTCCTGGGGCTGGTGCAACTGGGGGTCCTGCTGTGTCTCCTGACGACCCGGGCGGCCCTGCCCTGGGTTGTACCCACGGCGTTGGCCGTGGCGGTCTGGCTGGGTGATCTCCTGGGACGGCGGGAGGGATTGAGGGGGCAGGACCGCGTGTGGCCGATCGGATCTGTGCTGGGGTGGACGCTCCTGGCAGTGGGCCTCTCGGCTACGTTCTATGATCTCTCTTGGGACGGCCAGTGGTATCACCAGAATGCGATCTACAGCATGCTCCAGGGGTGGAATCCCCTGTCCGAGCCCCTGCGGGCGTTTTCCGACCACAACCAACTGTGGATACGCCACTATGCCAAGGGGCCCTGGTACATCGGAACGGCCATGGCGGCCCTGACGGGGCAGGTCGAGGCCGGGAAGTTCCAGACCTGGCTGACCATGGGGGCCGCCTTTGCGGCCGTGGTCGCTGTCTGCCTGGAGGCGGGTCTGCGCAGGCCCAGGGCCCTGGCCCTGGGATGCGTGGTGGCGATGAATCCTGTGGTGATGAGCGAGGCCCTGTCGTTTCTGGTCGACGGCCTGATGGTCTGTTATCTGGCCTGTTACGTGGCGGCCCTGTTCAGCACACTCCATCGTGCCCGTCCCTTGACCGTCTTTGCGGGCGCGGCCGCGGCGGTGGGTTGTATCAACACCAAGTTCACGGGTCTGGTCCTGTTCTGCATGTTCGGCGCAGCGGCCGGACTCTACTACCTGATCCGACGCCGGGACCTCCTAGGGCGATGGGTGGGATGGAACCTGGCGGCGTTTGTCCTGGGAGGCGCGGTCTTCGGCTACAATCCCTATGTCACGAACACGATCCATCGATCCCATCCCTTCTATCCCCTGGCCGGCAGCAAGGCCTTTCCGAGCCTGGCCGAGCAGGGCGATGATCCGATCGAGAGGTTTGAGACGCCTCCCAACATGAAGGGACGGCCTCGTCTGGTCCGGTTGGGTTACGCGGTCTTCGGCAGGCCGGGTTTCTCGCCCTACAACGACGAACCCACGGCCCGCCTCATGTGGCCCTTTGCCGTCCATCCTCGGGACCTGGCCGTGTACCGCTTCCATGATGTCCGCATAGCGGGGATGGGCCCCTTCTTCAGCGGCGGTCTGGTGCTGGCCCTGATCCTGACCGTCTGGTTGTCCCTGACACCGGCCGTCCCCCGGTACCTGTTGCTGCTCGGTTGTGGGGTACTGGTCGCCACGCTCCTGATCAACGTACACCTGTGGTGGGCCCGATACAGCCCGCAGATGTGGTGGATCCCCATCCTGCCGGCGGTCGTCGCCTGCTGGAGATCCCCTTCCCGATGGCAGGGCCGTCTGGCCTGGACGCTGGTCGGCCTCCTGATCGTGAACACCCTGATCGTGGCCGCGGTCCGACTGCACTGGGAGGTCCGGGCCACGCGGACCCTGCACCAGCAGCTCGTGTCCCTCCGGGACAGCGGCCGGGAGATCGAGATCGACCTGATGCACTTCGGCGGGTCCGCTGGAGAGCGATTGCGGGCCTGGGGGATTCCATTTGAACCCGCCCGGCTCGGCCCCTGGTCCGAAGGGGAACTGGAGTTGATGAGCGTGGCACGCGGAAATCCAGGCGGTATTCGGTATCGGTTCAAACAGACCCCGCCGCTCTCCACTGGTCCGGAGCCGGCGGAGGGTTGATTGGGGTCGGGCTGTCACGCGGCGCGGGATTACCGCGAGGCGGCCGCTCCGGGACCGGGCGCCTGGTCGAAGACGGCGAACTCCTCGATCATGCCGGAGAAGCAGTCGGCGAACGATCGGCTGACGCCCACGTAGTTGCTGAACCGGCCCGCGCCCACGAGGAAGGGACGCATCTTTGCGGTGTTGTCGCTTGCCACGACACGATCGTTGACGAGCACCCGCGCGCCCTGGTCCGTCAGCACCACGGAGATCGTCACCCATTCATTGGCGGGCAACGCCGGCCGGCCGGAGACCCGGATTTCCCGGTCAGGAAGGGGGTCAACTCTTGACACCTGACAGCCTGAGGCCAACAGGCTGCTCCCGTCTGCATGGCTGGACCCACACGGGCCGAATACAGGGATGCGGTTTGTCAGGCATGGCATGGTTCGTTTCCGTCACCGACACGGTCACAGTGGTCAGCTCTTTCAGGGTCAGCACCGTTTGCAGATCGCTGCCAGCCTCAGCGGGTGTGCCCAGTCCGCTCGACGCGGTTCGAGGTGGTCTGGTGTTGGGATCGGAGCCGTTGTGGGAGAAGGTCAAGGGCTGTGTTGCCAAGTCCCGTGGCCGGGCAGAGACCCTGTGGACCCGACGTGCAGACCCTACGGCCTTCGTGACGGCAATTGAAGACGCCCTGCCACAGGCCAGCCAGCTCAAGCTGGCCTGATACGCACAGAACCGTCAAGTGTCAAGAGTTGACCCCCCCCCGCGGCCGATGTCCACGCCCTGGCGGAGCAACAGGGCAAGGGTCGGGTAGTTGGAGAAGATGGCATCGGCCAGCAGGATATCCCCGGGCTCCAGCCGGTGCAGCAACCGTCGCAGGGCGAACTCTACGGGCGTGGCTGCCCAGCCGTCCTTGGGTATACTTGTCCGTGACAGGCCTCCTTGCTGACTTCTCGTGTCAACAATTATGTCGGCTTGGAGGCCTGTTCTTCTGTAGTGTTATCGGTCCATCAGGTCATCATGTCGCTTATGGAAGTGCCCTTCAGGTCTGACCCACAAACTCCTCAAACTCCGCCTGCAATAAGGGGTATAATAGGTTATCACCATTATTATTGAACCGGATCTGGCGGCGTTTTGCGGCTTTCTTCTTCCTTTGATTCAGTCTTTGGTCTCCAGAAGATTCGATCAGGCTTTTCTTCCCAGAGGAGCCGCTGCTGAAAAGGTGTAATCTGGGTTGTGGGTAGGTGGTTCGCCGCATGCGTGTACCAGATCCATTTCGGGAATTGCGGAGTCAATCGAGGGTCCACGAGGAGTCGCCCGTCGTGGATGCGAAGCACGTTGTACACCCAGTAATTGTGCCCCCGGCCATCTCGCCCTTTGATGTGGCCACCTTGCACGAAGGCCGTGTGAATGAACTCACAGGTGCCGTCACCATTCAGGTCCACGAAATAGGACAGCCCGGACCAGAGACCCTCTGTGGCGGTGAACACGTAGTCGTTTCCGTGTGAAACGACAAAGGTCACATTGCATAGGAACGTGTGAATGGTCCCGTTTCCGCCCAAGAGCTGCTTGACCACGAAGTCCTCTCTGCCGTCGCGATTGAGATCTGCCCAGTAGACGTCCAACCCCGTCCAGTGGACTGCCAGTCCTGCCGGAGAGTGTTCCCCTGTCTTCTGCGGACCAGCCACAGTGACACCATGACAGTCCTTCACGAGCAGCCAAGTCCCGTTTCGCTTCGACTTTGATCCCACGTAGATCTTGGGCGTACTGAGCCGATCATTGATCCTATGGCATGACGTAACAACGAAGTCCCCTGTTGTTGGGCCACGGATCTCCGAGGAATCACACGGATGCAGGCTGAACGTCATCGGCCATGAGTTGGGTTCAAACGGGCCATGGTCCTTGTTGTAGGGCTCCCAATTGGCCCACAGCTGAGACGGGACCATTGCGACGGCCATTGGCAGCCAGAGACAAGATCGACTTCGCATCACGTGGTCCTCATCGACTTGGAAATTGACGGGGATTCTTCTCTCAACACAAGTTGGGGGCTCATCTCACATCAGAGGTAGTGGCCCTTGCCCTTGTATCGGTAAGATACAGGAATATCCATGATGGAATCTGTCGCACTTGAGGCTGCTGACAGTAAAGACGTTAACTTGTGTAGTGATAAAGACTTGACTTAAGAGGGGCTTAAGAGAGACGGTCACGAATGGCTGGCCCTACTTACACGGATGCACCCAATGGCCTGGTGAACTCACAGCGGTCGGCAATCTCCGCACAAGCAAGTTCAACCGTGGCTGGAATCAGCTTCAGGCGTTCTGTCTCGATCATGAATGATGCGACTCCATTTCCTCCTCTGCCCCGTTGAGTCCTCAATGGACCTGAAATTGCCTGTCCACCATGATCTGGAGGATGGTGCGGTCGGTCTCGATCATCCCCTGGCTGCTGAGCTTTCCCATGTTCCTCATGGTCTGCTCGGGGCTCAGGGCCACGATCCCGTCCTGTTCGCCCACCGTGATCCCGTGCAGGGAGAACAGTCAGGAAGGGGGCAGGAAGGGGGGGAAGGGGGTCAACTCTTGACACCTGACAGCCTGAGGCCAACAGGCTGCTCCCGTCTGCATGGCTGGACCCACACGGGCCGAATACAGGGATGCGGTTTGTCAGGCATGGCATGGTTCGTTTCCGTCACCGACACGGTCACAGTGGTCAGCTCTTTCAGGGTCAGCACCGTTTGCAGATCGCTGCCAGCCTCAGCGGGTGTGCCCAGTCCGCTCGACGCGGTTCGAGGTGGTCTGGTGTTGGGATCGGAGCCGTTGTGGGAGAAGGTCAAGGGCTGTGTTGCCAAGTCCCGTGGCCGGGCAGAGACCCTGTGGACCCGACGTGCAGACCCTACGGCCTTCGTGACGGCAATTGAAGACGCCCTGCCACAGGCCAGCCAGCTCAAGCTGGCCTGATACGCACAGAACCGTCAAGTGTCAAGAGTTGACCCCCCCCCGCGGGCAACGCCCTTCGGCGTCAGGTACATCCCGTTGCCGGCGCCGTTGGCGAAGTCGAAGATCCTCTGTTTGGCCGCTCCGCCGGACCACTTGAGCGTGGTTCTGACCATGAGCGCACTGTGATCCGCCGCGTCCGGAGGCAGTTCGATGAACTGGCCCCGGCCGTTGAGCGACAGCGCATGTCCGCCGCGGCGCACCCGGCCGTCTGGGAACCCGGGATGATCGTAGAGCGCCTTCATCTGGTCGCCGAAGACATCCTTCCAGACGCGGCGCCGCGCCTGGCCTTGGATCCAGGTGCTCCCGCACGCTACTTCAAGTACGCGGCCAGGGGGCTCTGGATGCGGCGGAGTTCGTCGGCCACGAACCGGGCCATCTGGGCTGCGCCCGCCTGCACGAAGTGGGCCTTGTCCACAGTGCCGCGGGAGGGCATGTAGAGGGCCTTGGCCGCTTCCTGTCCTATGGAGTTCAGGTACTCCACGCCGCGGGCATTCAGGTCCACGACAAGGACACCCTTGGCAGCCCCCGCAGCCCGCGCCGCCTCTGCGTAGGGGGCCAGCCGGGTGTTGTCCTGCCTCTCGCCGCTCCACTGGTAGAAGGCCGAGGGCGTCACGAACACAGGCGTGGCCCCCTTGGCCCTGACCTCGTCCGCCATCTGGCCGAGCGCAGCCGCGAAGTCCTCGGGCGTGACCGGGCCGTGGGCCGTGCCGCTGTCATTGGCCCCGAACTGCATCATCACGTAGTCGCCCGGGCTCAGGGACGCAGTGATGCGGGCCCAGCGGCCGTTCTGAAACGACCGCACGTTGGCCCCGCCGACTGCTTGGTTGTTCAGGGCGACCTGGTCGATGAAGAACGCCCCAAGTTCCTGGCCCCAACCCTCCTGTATCGTGGTTGCGGCATAGGTCATGACCGTCGAGTCGCCCGCCAGGTGCAGGGTGATGGCCGGCAGCCTGGCCTGGTCGACGCGGCCGCCTGAAGAGGGCCCGCAGCATCCTGCTGCGCCAGACCCAAGCAGACCCAGACAAGGGACCCACAGCAACAAGCCCATGTGACGCATGTCCATGCCCCTACGAAGGTAACTGTCAGACGGTCGGACAGTCAGACGGTCTGACCGTATCCAGGGTCCTCAATGCACCTGGAACTGCTTGTCCACCATGATCTGGAGGATGGTGCGGTCCGTCTCGATCATGCCCTGACTGCTGAGTTTGCCCATGTTCCTCATGGTCTGCTCCGGGCTCAAGGCCACGATCCCGTCCTGTTCACCCACCGTGATGCCGTGCAGGGAGAACAGGGCGGACTGCACGGCCGTGCCCGCTGCGGTGGCCAGCTTCAGGGAGCAACTGGCCTTGGCCCCGTCACAGATGACCCCGGCCAGGTCGCTGATCAGGTTCTTGATCGCGCCGGCGATGTGGGACAGACTACCCCCCATGAGGTACACGATACCGGCGCACGCCCCAGCCCCTGCTGCCACGGAGCACCCGCACACCGCGGACAGGCGGCCCGTGTGGGCCTTGACGTAGCCCGTGACGATGTGACTCAGGGCGATGGCCTTGAGGACGTCCCGCTCCTGCACGTCCTGGAGGTAGTCCCGCGCCGCCCAGATGGGCAGGATCGCGGTCAGGCCGTGGTTGCCGCTGCCCGCAGAGC